>DASXXL010000587.1:0-2336 GCA_036503085.1 Pyrinomonadaceae bacterium
CCCCATCATGATCGTCACGGACCTGAAAGAGGTCAGCGAGATCGCGCACCGCGTCGGCGCGCGCGTCGTTTGCGACAACACGTTCATGTCGCCTTACCTGCAACGACCGCTCGAATTCGGCGTCGACATCGTGGTCCATTCCACGACCAAGTATCTCAACGGACATTCCGACGGCATCGGCGGCATCGTCGTGCTGAACGATGAAGAAGACGCAAACTGGATTGGTTTTGTGCAGAACAGCGTCGGCGCAATTCTCTCGCCGTTTGATTCGTGGCTCGTGGTGCGCGGCACGAAGACGCTCGCGTTGCGCATGGAGCAGCACGACAAGTCAGGACGCGCGGTCGCGGCGTTTTTAGAAGAGCACCCGAAAGTGCGGCGAGTTTATTATCCCGGCTCGGTGTCGCATCCGCAGCACGCACTCGCTCGCCGCCAGCAACGCGGCTTCGGCGGCATGGTCTCGTTTGACGTGGGATCGTTGGCAGCGGCCCGCGCGGTGGTCGAGTCGGTCAAACTCTGCACGCTCGCGGAGAGTCTCGGCGGCGTGGAAACGCTGATTTCGCATCCCGCGACGATGACACACGCGTCCGTCGATGCGGCCAAACGCGAACGTCTCGGCATCACCGACGGCCTCGTGCGGATCTCGGTTGGCATCGAGGATACCGACGACATCATTGCCGATTTGGATCAGGCACTGGAAAAGGTTTGACTTCAAGGTTACAATTTGGCGCGTTCTCAACCTTTTTAGCTCCCTTATTTAATACACGCTCTCCTTATGATCGTAGAGTTATATGCCAAATCAGACGTGGGCCGGGTGCGACGTGGCAACGAAGATAATTTTCTGGTCCTCGATCTGACAACGGAACAAACCTGGAGCGGCTCGGACGGCGCGACTCCGCCCGAAAAGCTGACGCGTTTCACGCTCGGAGATCGCGGACTCGTGCTCGTTGTTTCCGACGGTATGGGCGGCGCGCTCGCGGGCGACGTGGCGAGCCGCATGGCGGTCGATTCTGTGCGCGAGATGCTGCTCGGTAACGAAGGCGAAGAAGCGTGCGACCCGGATTTGGACTTGGTTGAGTGTCTGAAAAACGCGACTCACTACGCGAATTCGTCAATCCATCAGAAGAGCCAGGAAGACTCGCGTTGCGCCGGCATGGGCGCGACGTTCACGGGCGCCGCGATACGTGGCGACAATCTGGATCTGGTGCAGGTCGGCGACAGCCGTGGCTACGTGATTCGTAAAGATCACATTCGGCTTGCCACGAAGGACCAGTCGCTGGTCCAGCAACTCGTCGACGTCGGCCAGATCAGCGAGTCGGAAGCCGAGACGCACATGTTTCGTAATGTGATCCTGCAAGCGCTCGGCGCACAGAGCGAGGTCGCGCCCGTGACGGGACGGATTCATTTGCGCCAGGGTGACGTGCTGTTGCTGTGTAGCGACGGCCTCTCGGGAAAACTGCGCGCGGAAGATATTCAGCAGATTGTCGTAAGCAGCCAGGACGATCTCGCGAAAGCGTGTGAAGGACTGATCGAGGAAGCAAACAATCGCGGCGGTGAAGACAACATCACGGTCGTACTCGCGCGCTTTCAGGGCGATGATCTCGAAGCACCCGCCACCGACCGCATCACGATCGAGCTACCGCCACTCGAAGAAGACAAAACCCTCGACGACAACTACGAAGCTGACACCGAGCCGCACTAGTCCGAAAATTTCCGGACATACTTCTCACACCACGGCCATACACTCCGGCAAGTAAAATTTGTGACTGCCGGCTTCCTCATGCAAGTTAGCCGGCCAAAGGAGTTCCTCATGGAAAGACCAATTCAAATCTACGTCGATAACGTCGACGGTAATGATCATCCCGACAACTTAGGTCATGACGGCCCCGAAAGCTTAGGCGATCAGAGGCACCCCGTGATGACTGTGGGGAAAGCGTTCAGCTTGTTGCCCGATCACTGGACCGGAACCGCTGAGATCATCTTCGTGCCAAGGCGCGATGCCTACACGATCGATACTGACGCGATTTACCTGGGAGCGCCGGTTGGTTCCGAAGCCTCGTCGCTTGTCATCCGCGCCGACGGCGAATTGTATAGTCGTGTTCGCGAAATCACGGCAACCGGCGGTGACGCACACGGCATTAACTTTCAGGGACCAATCGAAGCGGACTCGCTGCTGGGCTTCGTGATAAACCGGCTTAACTCGCGCGGCGAAGCAACCGGGCCGGCGATTTCGATCCGCGGTAACACGGGCGCGAGCGGTCCAACCGACGCACGGATCGAATTGCAAAGAGATTTGGCTGTGCGACCCACGGCGGGTGAACGGTTTGCAGTAGAAGGCC
>DASXXL010000588.1:0-5972 GCA_036503085.1 Pyrinomonadaceae bacterium
CTGGACCACCAACGGCTGAAAGATCCCCGACGGGAATGTTCTTCGGCAGCTCGAGCGACGATTTGCGATGAGCTGCGAAAGCTTCTGCTTCAGCGCGTCTCTGCCGCAAGCGAGCGCGATACCTCCGCCACCACGCGCGCGAATGGCGACGATGACGGCGATGTTGCACCTGTACACTCTGCCTGATGCCGTGCGCTTCATTCGCAAAGGGCAACATTATGCTCACTGAAAGCACCAGGATTAGCGATATGGCGATTGTTCTTAACATGCTCGGTTCTCCTCGAATTAGGCGACCGTCTCGCGAACAACTTCTTCAATCGTGGTCACGCCTTCGCGAATCTTGTATAGGCCCGATTCACGCAGCGAGATCATTCCGTCGTCGATCGCCTTTTTCCTCAATTCAAGTGCGGAAGCACCGATCAAGATCAACTCGCGCAGCTCGTCGGTGATTTCCATCACTTCGTAAAGACCGATTCGGCCCTTGTAACCCGTGTTGTTGCAGGTCGAACATCCTTTGCCCTTGTAGGTCTTGAGCGACTTCGCTTCTTCGGCCGAGAAGCCGACTTCGATCAGCGCTTCGGGCGGGGTCGGATGTTCCTGCTTGCAGTCCTTGCAGACGCGACGAATCAGTCGTTGTGCCTGGATGAGGTTTACGCTGGTGGCGACAAGAAACGGTTCGATGCCCATATTCATCAGGCGGGAAATAGTTGAAGGAGCATCGTTCGTGTGGAGGGTGGAAAGAACGAGGTGGCCGGTGAGCGCGGCTTTGATGGCGATCTCCGCGGTTTCGAAGTCGCGGATTTCGCCTACGAGAACGATGTTTGGATCCTGGCGCAGAAACGCGCGCAGGGCGGCGGCGAAGTTCAAGCCGATCTGTTCTTTCATCTGCACCTGGTTGATGCCGACGAGATTGAACTCGACCGGGTCTTCCGCAGTCATGATGTTGGTGTCGACAGTGTTGAGCGACTGTAACGCGGAGTAGAGCGTGTTGGTCTTACCGCTTCCGGTTGGACCAGTCACGAGCACCATGCCGTAGGGCTTCGAGATGTTGCGTTGAAATTTCGTGAGCGACTCAGGCTCGAAACCGAGTTTGGTCATGTCGAGCATGAGGTTTTCTTTGTCGAGCAAACGAAGCACGACTTTCTCGCCAAACAACGTCGGCAACGTAGACACGCGGAAGTCGAGCTCGCGCGAACGCGAGTCGACTTTCACTTTGATCTTGATGCGGCCGTCCTGCGGCAGTCGCTTCTCGGAGATGTCGAGCTTCGACATTATCTTCACGCGCGAGATCAACGCGTCGCGACGTTTCAAAGGCGGATGCATCACGTCGTAGAGCACGCCGTCGATGCGGAAGCGGATGCGCAACTCTTTTTCGTAGGGCTCGACGTGGATGTCTGAAGCGCCGCGACGCAGCGAGTCGACCAGCAGCACGTTGACAAGCCGAACGACGGGCGCGTCTTCGCTCATGCGCGACAAAGTCGAGAGATCGATCTCTTCGTTGTCTTCGACTACTTCGACATCGCCGGATGCCTCGGTGTCGAAGTCGATACTGTCAAGCGAGACGAGATCGGCGTTAGTGATCGAGCCGTGCCCGTTGCCGTTGGAATTGCGTGCGATTTTGTCGAGCGAGTCCTCGTTAACGGAGGCGAGTTCGATTTCACGTGAAGTGCCGTAGTACTTCGCAATCGCTTGTTGCACGCTGCTTTCGGCGACAACGACGGGTTCGACGTTCAGTCCGGTCATGAACTTCACGTCGTCGAGTGCAAAGACGTTGGTCGGATCGACCATGGCGAGCGTGAGTGTCGCGCCGACGCGTGAGAGCGGGAGCACGGAGTGTTTTTGCGCGACTTCCTGGGGGATGAGACGAAGAACGGCGGGATCGATATTGAAGAGTTCGAGATTGACCGAGGGAATGCCGTAATGCCGTGAGAGGACGGCGGTGATCATATCGTCGCTAACAAGACCGAGTTTGACGAGATTGAAACCAAGCCGGCCGCCGTTTTCGCGCTGGTGGTCGAGTGCCTCCCGGAGGCTTTGCGGACTAATAAGATTTTCGCGTACGAGAATTTCGCCTAATTTGGCTGACATTTGTGCCTTCTGGTGGCGCTGGTAATTTTGTCCCGACTGGATGGATTGGAGGCGCCCGCAGGCGCGAGGCATGATGAACCCGTCTCTACTCACTCAACGATGGCCCAACATCGTTGTGCGTTCATAGTACAGTTTGAACGCAAGGAGTGTCAAGGTTCGAATTCCAGCAAAACCCGTGGAGAAATTCACATTTTGCGGAGGATAAATGCGAAAGGCCGCGGCACTCTTCACGAATGCCACGGCCTTTGTACTCAGTCTTACTTGAGAGATTACGGACGGGTGCGCTTGGGCGCGGGACGGCTCGGAGTTTTGTCGGGGATGACCTTCTCCGTACTCTTCAACTCAGCCAGAATCGCTTTCGCGTCCGCTTTCAAGGGGTTGCTGTCGGGCGCCACATCGACGAAGTGCTGGAGATAATTCGCGGCCTCTTGAAACTTCGCCTTGTCCTGTGCAGCGTAGAGCGCGAGCCCGGCGCCGAGGTTCGCCTCCGGGTTATCGGGCTGCGACTGAAGAATGGTCTGGAACTCGACCAGCGCTTTGTCCGCTTGGCCCGAGTCGAGCAGCATTTGGGCCGAATCGAGTTGGGCTTTCGCTTTCTTCGCCGGGTCGGTCTCGATCGCGATGTAGTCTTTGAACGCCGTCAGACCTGCTTCGGCCTGAGTAGGATCGACCTTACTCACAAAGAGACGCATCGATTCGGCGTTCGTCACGTACGCGGCGTAACGGTTCTTGTTGTAACGATCCAACTCCGCGGGATCTGTTGGCGCGGTCTGCGCTTTCAACATTCCCGCTGCCTTATTCGCGGCTTCAGCCGCGGCTTTGAAATCCGCTTTGGCCTGATCGACGGCCGCTGTGCGACCGGCGTCGTCGAGCGTCTTCGAGCGAATCGCGGCGTTGTAACGTTCGACGCCACGTGCTTTCAACGCGACGGCTTTGTTGGTCAGGATCGCGGGCTGATCGGGGTCGGCAGCGAGGCCTTGATCGTACTGCGTTACAGCGTCCCCATACTTCTGAATCGCCTCGTCGGTGTTGTTGGCTTTGCTGGCTGCGGTTGCGGCGGCCAGCGCTTCATTACCGGCCTTGAACGTGCGCGAGATGACCTCGTTGGCTTCGGTGATCTTTTTATTTGACGCCTCGATCTCGGCGTTCTTCTTCATGATCTCTTCGCGTTTGGCTTTGTCGGCCGCGCTTTCAGTACCACCGCCGCCGGACGAACCACCAGCGGGCGGCGCAGCGGCGTTGGCTTTTGTGATCTCGTCGAGCGTGAGCTTCTTCCCGCTACCGGGCGTGACGGTGATGTCGACGTCGACTCCGCGTCCGGCTTTAACACCGGGAACGAAGTTCGGCGAGGCAGTCGGATGGCTCGCGGCCACAACATAACTGCCGATGAACGGTATACCCGCGAAAACAAACTCGCCCTTCTTGTTTGTCTTCGTGTGGAAATCCCCCTTCATGTCTGTGCGGAAAACATCGATCTGCGCGTCAGCCAGGGGAACCTTTTGACCATCGGCTTGTTGCATCCAGACGTGGCCGCGAAGTTCGCCCGTCTGAGCGAAAGCCGGCGCCGATGCGACAGCCAGAAGAATTGCGACAGCGAGTGTGCCAATAAAGTATTTATTAATCATCTTCTCCAGATTCCTCCCGTGCGGGGCTAAACTAATAAGCAAAACGACTACTGTCAAGCAGGTAGGGTATCGGATCGCGCACGCCCGCTTCACGAAAAGCCCGCAAACGCAGCGCGCACGAATCGCAGTTCCCACAGGCCAGCTCGTTCGCCTGGTAACACGACCATGTCAGATGCAGCGGAGCGCCGAATGCGATTCCTGTGCGCACGATTTCTGATTTCTTCAGGTGGATCACCGGCGTCCTGATCGTGATGTTTGTTTCCGGTTTCGTGCCGAGGTCGATCACGTTTTGGAAGGCCGCGTAAAACTCGGGGCGGCAATCGGGATAGCCCGATGAGTCCTCGGCGACTGCTCCTATATATATGGCGCGCGCTCCGATCACCTCGCCCCAACTAACGGCGGCTGCGAGTAGATGCGAATTTCGGAAAGGAACATAGCTCGACGGAATCGCACGCGAAGTCAGGTCGGGCGACGTCACCGCGAGGCTCGAATCGGTTAGTGACGAGCCGCCGATTTGCGCGAGGTGTTCGAGTGAGATCACGAGACGCAGTTTGACGTCGTAGTGATCCGCGAGGGCTTCGAATGCTTGTCGCTCGCGTTGTTCTGTTCGTTGGCCGTAAGAGACGTGCAGAAACGCGAGCTCATCGGCTTCGTTGTTAGCGATGGCGGCCGTAACGCACGAGTCCATCCCGCCGGAAACTAAACAGATCGCCAGTCCCGAGCGCTCATCTTGCGGAGCTTCAGATTCCGGCCGATCCTCTTCCTGTGCTTCTTCAACTTGCGTAACAATCTCCTCGGAGCCGCCCATCACACTCCTCGCACATCCGGTCCCCAGATGTATTTGTGCAGTTGTAATTGCATGCGCACGTTCAGACCGCTCGCGGCGATCCAGTCCGCTAACTGCTGCAGATCGATCGCGCCCCAAACGGGTGAAATTAGAATCGCGTGCGCGCGTGTTTCCAGCGAGTGCCGCTGAATTATCCGTTTTGCGTAAAGCCAATCGTCTTCATCCGCAACGACAAACTTCACCTCGTCCAAGTCGCGGCGCAGCCGCTCGATGTTGGACCAATCGTTACGCGCCTCCTCGCCGGAAGCCGGACACTTGATGTCGAGAATCACTTTCGCCCGCCCGTCGAGACCTTCAGTCGAAACGTAATTTCCCGTCTCCACCAACACCTCGAAATCCTCATCACACAAGCGCCGGATCAACTCAAACGCTTCCTTTTGCGCGAGTGGTTCGCCACCCGTCACTTCCACCAGTTTGCAACCCATTGTCCGTACTTGTTGCATCACATCGTTGATCGAGACGTGTTCGCCGCCGGTGAAGGTGTACTCGCTGTCGCACCAGACACAGCGCATCGGGCACCCGGTCAAACGCACAAAAGTGCACGGCCGGCCGGCGTGGGTCGACTCGCCCTGAATGGAGCGAAAGATTTCAGTGACGCGCAGCATTTTAGCGGAATCTAACTCAGCGTCTGTTCGGAGTCAAAATAGTGCTAGGATCACTCTCCCTTGGTTGAGAACTCCCTCGTGGAAGCGACAAACCGAAAAACCGAGCAGTTAGTCAGACAAGGCGCCGGGCGCTTGATCGCGCGCGCCGCCGACAGCCGTTCGCTCGATATCGAGGCGCTCGCGCCGCGCGTGGCTGCGGCAGTCGAGAAGTATCTGCTGCGCGACAATCCAAACACCGCCGCCGCTGAAATCAACAAGTTCATCGACGAAATGCAGGCTGACGATCTGTGTCTGATCATCGCCTGCGAACGTGGCGACGAACGCGCCTGGAACGATCTCGTCGAACGCTTCACGACCACCGTTCGCTCCGCCGCGCGCTCCGCGAGCGCGAACGAAGACGCTGCGGAAGACCTGGCCCAATCGATTTGGGCCGAGCTTTACGGACTGCGCGTGCGCGACGACGGACAGCGCGCGAGTAAGCTGACTTATTACTCCGGACGGGGCTCGCTCGCCGGCTGGCTGCGCGCGGTCGTGGCCCAACTCTCCGTCGACACTTACCGCAAGCAGTCGAAGCTGGTGCAGACGGAAGAAGACGCCGATCTCGATCGGCTCGCGCGTGACGCACGCGTGAGCGAGACGCCGGCATTCGCCGTGAGCGGAGTTTCCAATCCCGAACAGTCGCTCTCAAATCGTTTCGCACAAAGCGATCTGCACGACGCGTTGAGCAAGGCAGTCGAGGAACTCGCGGCGGAAGATCGTCTGCTCGTGAAACTTTATTACTTCGACAACCTGCGACTCCGCGAAGCG
>DASXXL010000589.1:0-5301 GCA_036503085.1 Pyrinomonadaceae bacterium
GATCAGGTTTTGACGCAGGCGCAGGCGGAACAGATCCAGACGAAGCAGGTCACCGACATCGTTCGGCTTGCGCTTTCGTGGGTTGAAGGGACGTGGGACTTCGATCCCCGCGCCCGGCTCGATGATCCTCCCCAACTCAAAGTCGACACCGATTCGTTACTGCCCGGTCTTACGGGACCCGGTCAGAGAGAAAAGTCGACGAACGTGCTGAGCAATCGGCCGGTAGTGCGCGCAGCCCCGCCGGCGCCGCTTGAACCAGCGTCGGTCGTACCAGTAGCAGACGAACGCGATGAGCTTGCCGATGCGCAAAGTTTTCTCGAACAACTCAGCCGCGCGCAGACGCATTACGACGTGCTCGACGTCAGCCGCGAATCCACCGCCGAACAGATGAAGCTCAAGTACTACGAGCTCGCGCGCCGCTATCATCCGGATCGTTTTCGCCGCGCCGAAGCGGGTCTCGTGCGGCGGCTCGAAGCCGCGTTTGCGCGCGTCGCGCAAGCGTACGACACGCTGCGTGACGATCGTCTGCGTGCGAACTACGATTCAAAACTATTAGCACGTCAGAAAGCGCAACAGCTCGCCGACTCCGCGCCGAAACCAACAGCACCTGTCGCTGAGGAACCCGTGCCAACCGCTGAAACCACAAAGGAATCCAAAGTCTCGATCGCCGAACGCGCCGAGCAACAGTTCAAAGAAGGTTACGCGGCATTCGAATCAGGACAAAAGAAACTCGCGCTCAGTCTCTTCGCGTCCGCCGCCAATGCGGTCCCGAAAGAAGCTCGTTATCGCGCCTTCTACGGCCGCGTTTTAGCCGAGCACGAAGACACGCGTCGCACGGCCGAAGCCGAGTTGCAAGCGGCCGTCAAACTCGATCCGAAGAACGCCGAATATCGCGTGCTGCTGGCAGTTTTATATCGCGACCTCGGCTTCATGCTGCGCGCGCGCGGCGAAGCGGAACGCGCCCTCGCGATCGATCCCGGCAACCGCAAAGCTCAGGAGCTGTTGCGCACGTTGAAATCAGTGTGATGAAATTAGGCACCCATGGTCGCACTCCAGCAATTTGAGATAATCGACAAAGCAACTGGTGAGGCGTTTTTAGAGCTCGCGAAGACGACGGATCGTTTTGAGCGCTACGAGCACGCGCACGCGCAACGCATCGCCACCGTCGCCGACGAGCTCGCGATGATGTTTCATCTCGCGCGTCACGATCGCGGTTCGTTGCAGGCCGCCGCGCTCTTGCACGACCTCGGCGAAGTCGCGATGGAACGCGAGTACATTCAGGGCCGGCGCGCGTTGACGATCGAAGAGCGTCTCGACCTCGCGCGCCATCCCGTCATCGGCGAACGCGAAGCTTCGCGCGTCGGCGCCGATCGCGCCGCGCAACTGCTGGTGCGCTGGCATCACGAGTGGTGGAACGGCTGCGGCTATCCCGATGCGTTGCGACGCGAAGAGATTCCGCTGGCTGCGCGCATTCTGCGCGTCGCTGATTCGTACGTGGCGCTGACCGAGGCGCGCCCGTTTCGCGCGGCGTTGAGTGACGATGAAGCGCGGCGCGAGCTCGCTGACCGCGCGGGCATAGAATTCGATCCGGCGGTCGTCAATCTGTTGCTTTCGTTCCATAGTGAGTAAATTTGAACCCTTGGGAGCGCAGGCGTCCCGCCTGCAACTCTGCGCAGCGAGTTACTTTCGACCAGGCAGGCGGGACGCCTGCGCTCCCAGTACTTAAAGGCGATGCAGCAATTTTCCAACGGCTGGCTGGCTTTCGAACTCGGCGTCTTGCGCCGTTTGGACTTCACGTCTATCGCCTTGCCGTTCACCGGCGAGCCCGATCTCGCCGTACGCATGAAGCGCTGGGACGTGCGCGTTGCGGCCAACGATCCGATGCTCTGGTCGCACACCAAAGCGCTCGCCGTCATCGAAAACAATTACGTAACACTCGACGAAGCCGATCTCGCAGGGCTGCTCGACGACGCTTACGTGCCGCACGAGAAGCTGAGCAATCCGACGCTGCTGAAGTGGTTCAACGAAACTGACGCGTGGTGGTTTGATAACCTTTACAACTACGCCCAACATCTCGAGCCTTACAAACGCGCCGTGGCGCTCACAGCCGGAATGATGACCGGCGACTACGTGCTCTCCTTCAACGAAGAGACTCGCCGACTACGAAAACCGCTTTCGCTTTCCGATACGTTTCTGCGTTTACTCGCGTGTGTGCCGGCGGCGCAGGACAACGGCAAGCGCAACCAGAGCACGAACCAGGACGTTCGCAACTTCGTCGCCGAACGCCATCACACCGATCTGCTGTTCCTGCGTTTGCCCGTGCCGCTGACGCAAGGGCCGGGCGCGCGAGATCCGCTGCTCAGTTGGCGCGAGGAATGGCTGCGCGGCACCGATGAGTTTTGGCTCGACTTTGAACGCGGGCGGCAGGCGCGGCTCGGTTCGCCCGTGCAAAGCAAGCAGCAATATCTCGGCTTCGTCCAGGACCTGCTGATCACGGCATCGCACATTCCCGCCTGGGCCATCGCCCATACCGAGAACGGTTTCATTTCGAATGATGAATTGGTCGAGAAGATCAGCCAGGTGCGGAAAGTGGCGTCAATCTACTCGAAGGATTTTTCGGACCTGCTCGGCGTGCGCGCCTCCGTGATAATCGCCAACAGCTAACGCAAAAAGCCATCCACAGATTACGTAGAGAGAGCTTACCTGGTGTGGACTGTTCTCTGCGTAATCTGTGGATGGCTTTAGTCGCTGCCGGAGATAAAGCGATAGCCGACGCCCCGAACCGTCAACAAATGACGCGGCCGCGAAGGTTCGTCTTCGAGATACTTGCGCAGACGAACGATGAAGTTGTCGATCGCGCGCGTGTCGGTGTCTTCCCGCAAACCCCAAACATCTTCGAGTATCGCGCTGCGCGAAACGATCTTACCTTCGTGGTCCATGAGATAGCGCAGCAGTTCGGCTTCCATCAGCGTGAGGTGCACCGTCTCTGCTTCCGAGCGCAACTCGAGGTTTTCGAAATCGATCGTCTTGGCGCCGATGTTGAAGACGCTGCCGTTCGTCTTCGTGAGATCCTGACGAAACCAATCGCGCCGGCGCAACAGCGCGTTGATGCGCGCGAGCAGCACCGTGAGTTCAAACGGCTTCGGCAAGTAGTCGTCGGCGCCTGATTCAAAGCCGCGCAACACGTCGTGCGCCTGGCCGCGCGCCGTCAACATCAGAATCGGCACGAAGTATCCCTGCGCGCGCAAACGCGACGCGAGCGAGAAGCCGTCCATACCGGGCAACATCACGTCGAGCACGACCACGTCGTACGACGGTTGGCGCTCCGTGAGCAGCGGATATGCTTCTTCCGCGCTGCCGGCAACATCGACCTCATAGCCTTCGGCTTTCAGATTGTAACGCAGCCCGTCCGCCAAGTGCTTTTCGTCTTCAACAATCAGAACAGCGCTCATATTCGTCAGTAAAACCTTACACGGATTAACACAGATCAGACACGAGGGAGCTGGACCGTGAACGTGCTGCCGTGGCCCAGGCCCGCGCTTTCGGCGTAAACACGCCCGCCGTGTTTGCTAACGACGGATTTCACGATAAACAATCCCAATCCCGTTCCTTTGACGCGCGCCATAAACCGGCCCGGTACTCGATAGAACCTCTTAAAAATCCGTCTGAGTTGCGTTTGCGGAATCCCAATCCCTTGATCCGCCACACGCACTATCACACGTTTGTCGTCAGACGCAGAAACAGACACGACCACGCGCACCTCGTCGTCAGAATACTTCACCGCGTTGTCGAGCAGGTTCGTGAACGCCGCGCGCAACTCCTCGATATCGCCCGACACGCGCGCATTGCTCGCTTCGGGCGACTCCGTGTAAACCAAATGCGTTTCGTTCAAACCGTAACGAACGCGCGCCAACTCTAGACATTCGCGCACCATCTCCGTCAGGTTGATCGCCGACTTCGCGATGCGCCGCCCGCGATGGCGCATCCTTCCCGCGCGCAACACCTGCTCGACTGTTTTTGAAAGTCGATCGCTGTCCGCGAGCATGATGTCGTAAAACTCCTGCCGCTGTTGCGCGTCGACGTCGCGCGTCTTGAGTGTTTCTAGATACAGGCGAATCGAAGCAACCGGAGTTTTGAGCTCGTGAGTGACGGCGTTGATGAACGCGTCGTGTTGCTCGTTGCGCCGGATCTCGCGAATCAGAAACGTCGTGTTGACAATCAGACCGAAGATCAGGAGGTTGAAAAAGACGATTCCCAGCGCGAGCAGCGCGACCTGCGTCCAGTTGAGAATGATCCAACCCACGCTCAACGCCACGGCGAGCGCGACGAGACACGCGCCCAGCGTGACGAAGAACGCGACTGATTTACGACGACGTGGTCTTACGCGCATCGGGCTCTGATTGTAGCAACATCAGTCTAGTCTGTGGACCAGACGCCGCGGCAGACGCACCGCCCGCGCCCTGAACAACACTAGCCACGTCAGTCCGGAAACGCCCGACAAAAAGCCCGCCGTCACTGTCAACGCACGCGCCGTGATCGAGTGCAACGACCAGCCGGCAATCGCGGTCGAGAACGTCCAGATCAACATCTCGCCCGCGCGGTCCGTGGTTGAGACGCGCCCGCGCAAGTTGTCGGGCACAAGCCGCATCAATAACGTCTCCTGCACTGCGAACTCCGCGCCCAGCAACACGCGCGAAATCATCAACAGCAGGCACGATGCCCAAAGCGTCGGCATCACGCCCGAGAGTCCGAAGAAGATTCCCTGCGCAAACAGAGTCCAACCGATGAAGCCGATGGTGCCCTGCTTCAACTCGAAGTAAGTACCGACACGACGAGCGATCATCATCCCGAGAAACAGGCCGATACCCGCCGCGAAGTACAACGCCGCCACCGCCGAGTCTTCGCTCATTCCGTTTTCGCGCGCGAACACGAGGGCGCCCAGACGGTCGGCAATGAGATTACTCGCACCGCCACCGACGGCCCAGATGATGTTGATGCCGAGGATCGTCGCGACCGGCGCGTGACTCACGATGTACGACCAGCCCTCGCGTATGTCGGACCAGTAGCCCGAATAACGTTTCCTCGGTTCTCTCGCCGCGCCTTCGCTTGGTTGTTGTTTCGTCTCGCCTTCAGGAACGAGCCACACAGAATAAGCCGAAGCGAAAAACGAAACCGCGTTGATGACGAATGCCGCTGCGTAACCGACGTGCGCCGAGGTCCAGCCACCGAGCGCCGCGCCGACCGACATCAACAAGAAGCGCGACGAAAACATGAGCGCATTGCCGGCGAGCAGATCGCGTT
>DASXXL010000590.1:0-4671 GCA_036503085.1 Pyrinomonadaceae bacterium
TCATCCGCGCTGCGATTCAATTCCGCGTAAGTAATCTCCTCGCCTTCACAAACGATCGCGATCGACTCGGGCCGTCGCTCAACCTGTTGCTCGAACAATTCATGTACGAGCAAGTCCTGCGGGTAGCCCGTCTCCGTATCATTCAACCCACGAGCCAACTGATCACGCTCGGCGACGCTCATAATCTCCAACTCGGACACGCGCCTCTTGGGATGGTCCAACGCGTCTTCGAGCAGCGTGAGGAAGTGAGAGACCATGCGTTCGATCGTCTCGGCCTCAAACAAATCGGAGCTGTAGCCCAGACTGCCATCGATGACTTCGTCTCGTTCCTGCAAGTTCAGCGTCAGGTCAAACTTCGCCGTCGCGTTGTCCGCCGCCATCAGTTCGAGACTCACGCCGGGCAATTCCAAACCTCCGAGCGGTGCATTCTGCAACTCGAACATCACTTGATAGAGAGGCGAATGACTCGTGTGGCGTTCAGGCTGAAGTTCTTCGACGAGTTTTTCGAACGGCACATCCTGATGCAGGTACGCTCCCAGCGCTACCTCCCGCACTCGTCCCAACAACTCGCGGAACGTTGGATCGCCACTCAGGTCTGTGCGCAGCACGAGCGTGTTGATGAAGAAGCCGATTAACTCTTCGGTCTCGATGAAGTTGCGCCCGGCAATCGGCGAGCCGACGACGATGTCAGCCTGGCCCGTATACCGATAGAGCAACGCCTTGAACGCCGCCAGCAGCGTCATAAAGAGTGTCGCGTCTTCGCGCCGGCTCAGTTCTTTCAAACCGGCTGTCAGGCGTTCGGAAATTACGAAGGGTTGATGCGAACCGCGAAAACTCTGCACGGCCGGACGCACTCGATCACTCGGCAACTCCAGCACCGCCGGCGCACCCGCCAACTGTTTCCGCCAATAGCCCAACTGCTGCTCCAGCACTTCGCCTTGCAACCATTCGCGCTGCCACACCGCAAAGTCAGCATATTGAATCGCCAACTCCGCCAGCGGTGACTCCGCCGCCGCACACATCGACGGATAGAGCAGTCCGACCTCGCGCACGAGCACGCCCATGGACCACCCGTCGGACACGATGTGATGCATCGTCACCAACAGCACATGCTCGTCTTCACTGAGCCGCAACAGTCGCAGCCGTAGCAATGGTCCACCTGCTAAATCAAACGGCAGACGCGCCTCTTCAATAGCGAGTCGCTCGGCTTCGCGTTCCCGGTCGACAGGTGTGAGACTCGTCAGGTTCGTGATCGGAAGATCGAGCGGCGCCGGTGGATGAATGACTTGCCGCGGTTGGTCATCGTGTACAGCGAAGGTGGTGCGGAGTGCTTCGTGACGGCGGACGACTTCCTTAAGCGTCGCCTGGAGCGCGTCGACGTCGAGATCACCAGTGAGGCGCACTGCGAGCGGAATGTTATAGGCAGCAGAGTCGGGGTCGAGTTGATGAATAAACCAGAGCCGCTGCTGTGCGTAGGAGAGTGGTAACGGTCCGGTTCTCGCGACGCGTTCCGGTCGTGATGGTTTCAGCGTATTGCCGGCGCGGAGTTGTGTATCAATGTTCTCCGCCAGCTCTTCAACCGTTGGTGCTTCAAACAGCGTGTAGAAAGGTACTTCAACCTGAAAGGCTTCGCGCACGCGTGAGATCACCTGCGTCGCCAGCAGCGAGTGCCCGCCAAGATCGAAGAAGTTGTTGTATATCCCGACCTCTTTAACATTCAGCACTTCCGCGAACAACTCTGAGAGTCGTTCTTCGGTTGCGGTGCGCGGCTCGATGAAAGCCGCTTGCAATTCGGGCCGTTCCGAGTCCGGCGCCGGCAGCGCGCGTCGATCGATCTTGCCGTTAGGCGTGAGCGGTAGAGAGTCGAGTAAGACGAATGCGGAGGGAACCATAAACTCCGGCAGTCGCTCTTTCAGGTAACTGCGCAACTCACCGGCCGCTAACGTCGTCCCCTGTTCGACGACGAGATATGCAACCAGACGCTGGTCGCCGGGCGTATCTTCACGCACGATGACGATGCGCTCGCGCACCGCCGGATGACTTCCCAAAACAGTTTCGATCTCTCCCGGTTCAATGCGGAAGCCGCGCACCTTGACCTGCTCGTCGCTGCGCCGGAGGAATTCAATGTTTCCATCCGCCAGGTAACGTCCGAGGTCTCCACTCTTGTACAGCCGCGCCCCGGACTCATTCGAGAAAGAATCAGGAATGAATTTCTGCGCCGTCAGTTCGGGATGATTGAGATAGCCGCGTGCGACACTCGCGCCGCCGATATGAATTTCTCCGGCTACTCCGATCGGAACCAGGTTTCCGTGCGCGTCGAGCACATGCAACCGCATGTTCCCGAGCGGCTTGCCGACCATCTGATGTCGCAGCGTCTCAGCGTTCGTTACCTGAAACTGACTACAGATGATCGTGGCTTCGGTTGGTCCATACAGCACGTTTATTCGTGCTGACGGAAAGGCCCGTTGCATCTCGCGTAGAAGGTCCGACGCGACGGCCTCACCGCCAATAAAGATCTGTCTTACTGATTCGAACCGGCGCGGCTCGCGATCTGTTTTCAGTGAATTGAGAATCTGCTTCATCGCCGCCGGGACAGCTTGTACACACGTCACCTTCTCCAGCACACGAACCGTGAGGTCCACATCCAGCAGCTCGGGGTTGGTGACGAGCCGGCACTGCGCTCCCGCGAGCAGCGGCGTCAGCAGTTCAAAATAGAAAATATCGAAAGCAAAAGGCGCGATGCACGACATCACATCCGCGGCTTGGAACTCGAACGCCTCCTGCGCGGCGAACATCGTATTGCAGAGTTGTCGATGCTCGACGAGCACGCCTTTCGGCTGACCAGTCGAACCCGAGGTGTAGATCACATAGGCCACGTTTTCCGGCGCGACGTTGAGTGAGGGATTTTCGTCGCTATACAGACTGCGCTCCGCGCCATCGCCGTCAAGCTGGACCACGATCGCCGGATCCGCCGGCAGCTTCTCCAGCAGATGCTCCTGCGTCACGATCACCGGTGACTGCACATCCGCCAGCATGAAAGAGAGTCGTTCGAAAGGTTGTTGCGGATCGACAGGCACGAAGGCTACGCCTGCTTTGAGGATACCGAGGATTCCGACAATCATCTCCGTCGAACGCTCCGCGAGCAGAACGACGCGCGTGTCCGGTACGACTCCTGAATCGCGTAGCTGATGGGCCAACCGATTCGCCCTCGCGTTCAACTCGGAGTAAGTCAACGTTTTCTCGTTATCACTCACGGCCGGCGCGTCAGGGCTGCGCTCAACCTGCGCTTCAAACAACTGGTGCAGACACTTGCCGGAGGCGTAGTCCCTGTCCGTCTGGTTCCATTCAAAGACCAGCCGTTGGCGTTCTGTCTCGGTCAGCAACGGCAACTGTGACAGGGCGTGATCCGGGTGAGCGGCAACGTGCTCGAGCAGCGTCACAAAATTTCCGCACAGGCGCCGAATAGTTTCCGCGTCGAAAAGATCGGTGTTGTACTGCAACGAGCCGTATGTCTGCTCGTCGGTCTCCAGGATGTTCAACGTCAAATCAAAGAGCGCCGACGTCACGCCAAGGTTGAGCGGCGACACACGCAGACGCGGCAGTGCGAGGTCTTCTTCCGGCGTGTTCTGCGAAGCGAACATCACCTGAAACAACGGCGAGTGGCTGCGGCTTCGTTCCGGTCGCAGCTCTTCGACCAGTTTTTCAAAGGGCAGCTCCTGATGGGCCAGCGCGCCGACACACGTCTCCCGGACATGGGCCAGCAACTCGCGAAAACTCCAATCGGGCGAGAGCTGCGTGCGCAGCACGAGGGTGTTTATGAAGAAGCCGATGAGTTGTTCGGTGGCGGTCTGGTTGCGGTTGGCGACCGGCGAGCCGACAACGATGTCCTGCTGTCCGGTATAGCGATAAAGTAGCGTCTGAAAACCCGCGAGCAACAGCATGAACATCGTCACGCTTTCGCGTTGGCATAACTGGTTGAGCGCGTGGGACAAGTCTTTCGTGATCGTGAAGACTTCGGTTTCCCCTCTGAAACTCTGGACGGCCGGACGCGGTCGATCACCCGGCAACTCCAGGACCGCCGGCGCTCCGTCCAGCTTTTGTTTCCAGTAATTCAGTTGTTCCGCCAATACTTCGCCCGTGAGCCACTCGCGCTGCCACTGTGCATAGTCCGCATACTGGATGGACAGTTCCGGCAACGGTGAAGGACGGCCCGTTGAGAACGCCGTGTAGAGCGCGGCGACTTCATGGACCAGCACACCCATGGACCAACCGTCAGAAACGATGTGGTGCATCGTCACCGACAAGACGTGTTCTTCCTCTGCGAGCCGCAGCAAGCTCGCACGCAGCAGCGGGCCGCGCGCAAAGTCGAACGGTTGTAAAGCATTTTGCAGCGCAAGACGCCGTGTCTCGGCTTCTCTCTCCTGCGGCGGCAGGTCACTTAAGTCTGTGAGTGGGAGTTCGAGCTCGCGGGTAACGGCAATGAACTGCACCGGCTCGCCGTCCAACGCGTCGAAGGTCGTGCGCAATACTTCATGCCGGCGGACGATTTCATTCAACGTTCGTTCAAGCGCGGGTATATCGAGTTGCCCCGACAGTCGCAGAGCAAAGGGCATGTTGTAAGCAGCGGTTTGCGGATCTAACAGGTGCAGGAACCACAGACGCTGCTGTGCA
>DASXXL010000591.1:0-9911 GCA_036503085.1 Pyrinomonadaceae bacterium
CCCCGCCCGCAACGGAATAAACTTGAACGCCACGTTGATGATGCGATTTACCGATTCGAGTATGAACGCCTGCCGCAGCGACGGCGCGACCGGACTGATGAACCACAGCGTCGCGTAGATCTCCGCGACGCCCGCGAGGTGGAAACACATGTCCAAGGCGAAGATCGAAAGAAAGCTCTGCCGGCTGCGTTGATAGAAACCGAAAATGCGTTCTTCGAGCGCCTGCACGCGCGGCGCGATCTTCGCGACGAGCTTCGGCGCGACGCCGTGACGGCCGAAGAACTTCAGCGTGCCGCTCAGAAACTTCGACTCGCTGCGCAAGAGGAAATAACCCGCGGGAATGATGACGAGCGTCGTGATGAGCGCGGCAATGCTTGCGTAGCGCAGCGCTTTTGGCAGCGAAAAACTCAGCATCAGCGTCGCCGTTCCGGCGAAGATAAACAGCGCCACGGACAGCGCGTAGAAAATGTTTTCGACGGCGAGTGCGGAGAGACCAACCAGCAACGGCAAGCGGTCTTTAACAAACACCGCTTTCGATGGTTCGCTGACGGCGACACTCGCAAACGGAATGATGTTGCCGAGGGCGTCGCCCATCAGGCGCGCGGCGACCGCGTCGCGAAACGGAAGACGATAGGGTTCTTCGACACAGCGCATCCACGCGAGTGCCCGAACGATATAACGAATGCTGGAGATCGCTAGGATGAGGATGAAACCATAGCCGAGACGTTGAATGCCGGAGACGATCTCGCCGATGCCGGCGTGTCGCACGAAGTAGGCGAACAGCAGCAGGCCCAACACGCCGAAAATAATTCCGAGTGGCGCGAATCTGCTGCTACGCGCTTTCGGTTCGCTGGACTGAACTTCCGGACTCTCCACGTCCATCGGCTTACCGTACCACATGGTTTCGGCGGGTTGGCAATCACTATGCCGCCTTTAAATCTGTAACATCCCTTTGCCCTGAGTCTCCCGCAACGCTATCATGCAACGTTCATTCTGAGTCCGGCATAACGAGCACTACACACATGAGTCAATCCCAAACAGCTTTGGCGCAATCCGCTGCCACTCCGCTCACCACCCTTTCCGAAGACGAGACGATGTTTCGCTCCAGCGTCCGCGAGTTTGCCGAAGGCGAACTGCGCCCGCGCGTCGAGCACATGGACGAGCACGCCAAGCTCGATCCCGCAATCATCAGCCAGTGTTTTCAACTCGGTTTGATGGGCATCGAAACGCCGGAAGAGTACGGCGGCGCGGGCGCTAATTTCTTCACCGCGATTCTCGCCGTCGAAGAGCTTTCGCGCGTCGACGCCTCGGTGGGCGTCTTTGTTGACGTGCAAAACACGCTCGTCAACAACGCCTTTATTCGCTGGGCGATACCCGAGCAAAAAGAGAAATACCTGACGCGACTCGCGAGCGAACAAGTCGGCGCGTACGCGCTGAGCGAACCCGGTTCCGGCTCCGACGCTTTCGCGATGCAAACGCGCGCCGTCGACAAGGGCGATCATTACCTGCTCAACGGCCGCAAGCTCTGGATCACCAACGGCATCGAAGCCGAGATCTTCGTCCTGTTTGCCAACGCGAACCCGGAAGCCGGTTACAAAGGCATCACCGCGTTCATCGTCGAGAAGAGTTTTCCCGGCTTTTCGATCGGCAAGAAGGAGAACAAACTCGGCATTCGCGCGTCGTCTACAGTCGAACTAATCCTCGAAGATTGCCAGGTGCCGAAGGAGAACATCCTCGGCGAAGCAGGCAAGGGTTACAAGATTTCGATCGAAACGCTGAACGAAGGACGCATCGGCATCGGCGCGCAGATGATCGGCATCGCCACCGGCGCGTTGGAAGCCGCGCTGGCTTACACGGGCGAGCGGCAACAGTTCGGCAAGTCGATCAACCAGTTTCAGGGCGTGCAGTTTCAGCTCGCCGAAATGGCGACCGAGCTCGAAGCCGCGCGGCTCATGGTTTACAACGCCGCGCGCATGAAAGACGCCGGCATTAACTTCGTGAAAGAAGCAGCGATGGCGAAACTTTATTCGTCGCGCGTCGCCGAGCGCGTCAGCTCGAAAGCAATCGAGCTTTACGGCGGCTACGGCTACGTGAAGGATTATCCGGTCGAGAAATATTGGCGCGACTCGAAGATCGGCGCGATCTACGAAGGCACTTCAAACATGCAGTTGCAAACGATTGCTAAACTGATTATCGGCAAATGACGAACCGTATCGAGCTTTTCGAAAAGATGCTGGCCGCCGATCCGAGCAACACGACTGTGCTCTTCGGGCTCGCGAAAGAGTATGAGAAAGCGGGACGCGATCGGGAGTTGATCGAGACGCTGAAGTCTTATCTCGAAAAAGTTGACGACGAGGGAAATGCTTACGGCATGTTAGCGGGCGCGTACGAGCGCAGCGGCGAACGCGACAAGGCGCGCGAAGCTTACGAGCGTGGTATCGAGACGGCGCAACGCCATGGACATCCGGGCATGGCAGAAGAATACCGCATGATGCTGGCGGGTGATTATGAACACTGACACTAAAGTTTTGAAGTTGGTCCGCAAGGCGGAGTCGGCAGAGGCTGTGGAAGATAACGTCGCCGAGCTGGCGCCGAGATCCGTTCCCACCGCGGTTTCGCCAACGCCGGTTTCTTCCAAGGAGCAACAATTACCGGATCACAAACTGCTGCTCGAGATGTATCGCACGATGTATCTCTCGCGCCGGCTCGACGACAAAGAGATTCAGTTGAAAGGCCAGAACCGGATCTTCTTCCAGATCAGCGGCGCGGGACACGAAGCGATACTCGCCGCCGCCGGTGTCGTGTTGAAGCCGAGTTACGACTGGTTCTATCCGTACTATCGCGATCGCGCGCTCTGTTTGCAGCTCGGCATGACGCCGCTCGAACAGTTGCTTTCGGCAGTAGGCGCCGAAGCCGATCCAAACTCGCACGGCCGGCAGATGCCGTCGCATTGGGGCCACAAAAAACTGAACATCGTTTCGCAGTCTTCGCCGACGGGCACGCAACTGCTGCAAGCTGTCGGCTGCGCGGAAGCGAGTTATCGTTTCGAGCTTATTCCGGAACTGCAAAAACGCACGGCTGAGTTTCATCACGACGAAGTGACTTATGTTTCGGCCGGCGACGGCACGACGAGCGAAGGTGAGTTTTGGGAAGCACTGAACACCGCGTGCAATCTGAAGCTGCCGGTGATTTTTCTGATTGAAGATAATGGCTACGCGATCAGTGTGCCGGTGGAAGTGCAGACGGCGGGTGGCGATATATCAAAGCTCGTCGAGGGATTTCCCGGACTTTATTTGCAGCGTTGCGACGGCACCGATGCGATCGAATCGCTCGAAACGATGCGGCGCGCCGTTGATTACTGCCGCGAGCGCAAGGGGCCCGCGCTGGTCCACGCGAAAGTCATTCGTCCTTATTCACACTCGCTGTCTGAC
Organism: Pyrinomonadaceae bacterium; assembly: GCA_036503085.1. Classification (GTDB taxonomy): domain Bacteria; phylum Acidobacteriota; class Blastocatellia; order Pyrinomonadales; family Pyrinomonadaceae; genus PSRF01. Next base: position 3,432 of record DASXXL010000591.1, read on the forward strand.
GATGAAAAGCTCTATCGCCCGGACGAAGAACGTTCGAGCGACGCCGAGCGCGATCCGGTGAAACGTTTCGGCGCTTTACTGATCGATTCCGGCGTGATCGATCAGGAAGGTCTGCAACGAATCAAAGACGAAGCGGATCGCGAAGTGAACGAGGCCGCTGATAAGGCGATCGAGAGTCCGCAGCCAGCCCAGGACACGGCGCTGAAGTACATCTTCTCGCCGGACGTCGATCCGACCTCGAAAGCTTTCGACACCGAAGATCAGGTCCAACTCTCCGGTAATTCCGGCACGATGGTCGACCTGATCAATCGTACTTTGCACACCGAGATGGCCCGCGATCCGCGCATCGTCGTGTTTGGCGAAGACGTCGCCGATTGCTCGCGCGAAGAGTACCTCGAGAGCGTCAAAGGCAAAGGCGGGGTTTTCAAAGTCACGGCGAATTTGCAACGCAAGTTTGGCAGCGCGCGCGTGTTCAATTCACCGCTGGCGGAAGCAAATATCGTCGGCCGCGCGATCGGCATGGCGACGCGCGGCTTGAAGCCCGTCGTGGAGATTCAGTTCTTCGATTACATCTGGCCCGCGGTGCACCAGATTCGTAACGAGCTGGCGTTGATGCGCTGGCGTTCGGGCAACGACTGGAAATCGCCGGTGGTGGTCCGCGTTCCGATTGGCGGCTACCTGAAGGGCGGCGCTATCTATCACTCGCAGTCAGGAGTGTCGACGTTCACTCAAATTCCTGGTCTGCGCGTGATCTATCCGTCGAACGCGCTCGACGCGAACGGTCTGTTGCGCACCGCGATTCGCTGCGACGATCCCGTGCTGTTTCTCGAACATAAACATCTCTATCGCCAGGCCTACAACAAGTCGGCCTATCCCGGCGACGACTTCATGATTCCATTCGGCAAAGCGAAGAAAGTGCGCGAAGGCAAGGACCTGACGATCGTCACTTACGGCGCGCTCGTGCAACGCTCGCTCGTGGCAGCAAAACAGGCGGAACAGGATGGCGTCAGCGTCGAGATCATCGATCTGCGCAGTCTCGTTCCTTACGACTGGAACGCGATCGCCGAGTCAGTGAAACGAACGAACCGGGTGATCGTTGCGCACGAAGATTCACTCTCGTTTGGTTACGGCGCGGAGATCGCCGCGCGCATCGCTAACGAGCTCTTCGAATACCTCGACGCGCCCGTGAAGCGCGTCTGCGCGCTCGACACGTTCGTCGCTTACGCGCCGCAACTCGAAGACGCAATACTTCCGCAAGTTTCCGATGTCGCAAAGGCAATCTTCGAGATCAAATCTTACTGAAACTTTAGCGACAACTCTGTGAGCACATTTACGCGGCTATAGCAGTACAGCCGTGTATTGTTCTGTTCCGCACGCTACGGTTCCCCTCGCTCCATACACTTGAGTTTTGCACTTCTCAGTTGGGCATAAAGCTTGCGAAAACAGCAGTGAAAACGCCTGTGTGCGTCTCCCCGACATCGTTCCCCCGACAATTAATCGCGATTGATTAGACACAAGGGAGGTACAACTGAATGAGCAAGCACGTATCGAGTGTTCTGGCTGCTGTGATTCTGACGCTTGCACTGTCCGCACTTGCATTCGCCCAAACTACAACTACTACTACCAAGACAGTCGTCCAGAATCCCGACGGCACGTACACCGTAATCGAATACCCAGCGAAAAAAGAGATCACGCTCGACCTGACGCCCGTCGCTATTCAGGGCGCGAAGGGCGTGGCCACCATTCTTCGTGACGATGACGGCACGAGGATCAAACTGAATCTGACCAACGTTCCGGCGGACGTTACGGCGATGACGTTGTACGCGGTCGACGACGCCGGCACGGTGACGGCGCTCGGTCCGGTCGCGATCACGAATGGTGTTGGAGAATTATCAACCACGACGCCGCTGTCGAAGTTTATGTTGATTGCTTCGCCGGAGACGACGTTGGCGACGTACGATCCGAACACGAAGGTCTTCTTCCGCAGCGCGGTGCCGGCGGGTATGGCGGTCGTGCCGTATCACTCGAATCCGTCCGGAGAGAAAGTCTCGGCCACAACGCAACCGGCGGGTAGCCAGGTTACCGTGACGACGCCGACCGGAACGCAGGTCGCGGCGGGCGCGACGACTTACAGTGCGCCGTTGCTCGGCATCCCAACGTTCAAGACAGGAGACGACACCAAGATCGCCGTCGACTTCGCGGGCCCGTTGACTGGTGCGCGTGCGAACGTGTTTGTGACGCCGCACAAAGGTGGCGCGACTGAAGTGAAGATGCGTTTCCACGATTTGAAGGAAGCGCCTGCGGGACAAAGCTTCATCGTTTGGGCGGTCGGCGCCGATGGCTCGTATCAGAAACTCGGGCAGATCGTGAACACCGGAAACCGTAACGAGGTGGAGTTTAAGTCGGAAACTGCGTTGCCGGACTTCGGTCTCGTGATCACGCAGGAAGGCACTGTTGGAGCCTCGCCGGTTGGTCCGGCTGTTGGCACGATTCACATCGTTCCGTAGTTTCGCTGTACAAACTGCGTTAGCTCTAACTGGGCCGTGCTCTCGGGCACGGCCCTCTTTTTTCCGCGCCGACGGCTGGGATCAGGTCGTTGTGTTATAGATCTCACAAAGAACTACCACGTTTAACAATATTGCGGTAATATGTCGGCGCTGAAGCGGTACCGACCGGCTTCTGGTCTCCCGACAGGCTCAAATCGAGCTCTTAAACTCTTTTCACTGACCGCGAGATCCCCTGGCTGCGATTCCCCATCGCGGACCGAAGTCTCCGTTTTGCCAAGAGTGTTGACGACATGAGAAGAAGAATCTTTCCCCCATTAGTGCCCCTGGCGCTCGTCCTGTTTTTAGTTTCCCTGGCTCAAGCCGAAGAAACTCTGCCCGCGCTCGTCAAACGAGTGAAACCGTCCGTGGTCGCGATCGCGACTTACGATTCGAACGGCGAAGCTCTGATGACCGGCAGCGGTTTCTTTCTCGCGCCCGGTCAGGTCGTGACCAACCTTCACGTGATTCGCGGCGCCGCGCGCGCCGAGATCAAGACGCTCGACGGTAAAGGAAAGGTCTATCCCGTGAGCGGCGCACTGGCGATCGACGAAGAAGGCGACCTCGCGTTGCTCGGCGTCGACATGCCGCTCGACCATGTCCGCAGCACCGAGCTCGCGCGCGACTTGCCGGACGAAGGCGAACAGATCTTCGTCATCGGTAATCCCCTCAAGCTCGAAGGCTCGGTGAGCGACGGCATCGTGTCGGCGGTGCGGGAAGTGCCGAACAGTTATCGCATTATTCAGATCACTGCGCCGATCTCTCACGGCAACAGCGGCAGTCCGGTGTTCAACCTGCGCGGACAGGTTTTGGGTGTCGTGACGGTGAAGGTCACGAACGGGCAGAACATCAATCTCGCGATCGCGGCGGCGCGTGTGGCGCAGTTGCATGCGGGGAAATTGCAGCCGCTGCCGGAGCTGGCGTTGAAGAGCAAAGGCGACGTGGCGGAGTCGTCATATCGCAACGGGCTCGACTCACTTTGGCTCGGGAACTACGACAGTGCCGTGGGGTTCTTTGAAAACGCCGTCAATAAAAATCCGAAGCGTGCTGATGCGTGGGTGCAGGTTGGGTACTGCAAGGTGAAGCAGGGTAAGAGTCAGGAAGCGATTCGCGCTTACCAGCAGGCGTTGCAGCTCAAACCGGACGACGCGGAGATTCACAACAAGCTCGGCGATGCTTACTACTACGCGGGACGTTTGCCTGAAGCGATTGATTCGTACACGACTGCCGCGCAGTTGGAGCCAAACAACGCGGAGACGTTTTATAACCTGGCGATCGCGTATTCCGAGAGTGGCAACCAGATCATGGCAACCACCGAAGCCCGCATCCTCCAGCGCCTCGACGCAAAGCTCTACGATAAATACTTGCGCGAAACGATGTAATATTTGCGCGAAACTTCGCTAGCGGAAGAATCCGGTTTTTATCCCCTACCTACCTGACTCGCGCTAGCGCGAGAACCAAGGAAAGGGGATTGGAACTCCTCGCTACGGCGCTTCAAACTAAACAAATTGACCCGCTGACACCTTGAACAAGTCAGTCACCAGCAGTCCCGGTGAATACGTTCGGATCGACGCTCTGCGGATTGCCGAGGACCACGAAGCGAATGTTGCGCATGTACTTTTGCGCGACGCGCTGAATGTCAGCCGGCGTCACCGCACTCAACTTCTCCAAAAAATCAACCGAGTTTCGCCAACCACCACCGATCAACTCATACTGCGCCAACTCACCAGCCTGCGCCGCATTCGTTTCCTGCCCGAGGTAGTACGTCGTCAAATACTGCGCAATCACCGCGTGAATATCGTCAGCACTCACGGGCTCGCTCTGTAACCGCGCGATCTCATTGAGCATCACGCGCACCGACTGGTTCGCATCAACCGCCGTCACATAAAGCCCACCGACATTCGCCGCCTGCGTCCGCAAAAACGCATCCGGCGCGTACGACAGATTTCGTTTCACACGCACTTCTTCAAACACACGGTCGCGCAAAAGCGAACTCGCAATACGCATCGGATAAATGTCCGGCGAGGTCAACGGCGGCGCCGTAAACAAACCCTGAATGTAGTTCGTCGGCAACTCACGCGGCGTAATCGCCACCGTCGACTTATCAAACGCCAACTGCGGCACTGCTTCCGCTTTGTACGCACCGCGCGGCAACTTACCAAAACTTGCCGTTATCAGATCGCGCACTTCCGACGGATTCAGATCGCCAACGATCACGAGCAACAATCGCGACGTCTGCATCAGGTTCGCGTGGTACTTCTTCAGATCATCAGGCGTGAACTTCGCGATCGTTTCCGGCGTGCCGTTCGTGCTGTTGACGTACGGATGCCCGGCGTAAGCAACGCGCTCCTGCAAACGCTGCAAGTAAACGTCCGGACTATCGGTATCGTCGCTGAGCGACACAATCATTCGCTTCTGCACCAGCGACACGTCTTCGTTCGTGAACGACGGCCGCAGCGCGACGTCGGTAAAGATCTGCCACGAACGATCGAAGTGCATGCGCGTGCAGCCGAGCGACAGCACGGAGTAATCGTTGTTTGAACTGCTGCCGATCACGGTGCCCATGCGCGCGAGTTCGCGGCGCATCGTCGCGCGCGGAAAGTTCTGCGAGGCTTCGGTCGCTACACTTAGCATCAGCGATTCAATGCCGGCATTCTGCGCGTTGATGTTTGCCGATCCGCCGCGAATGAACAGTCCGGCCGCAACAGTCAAACTACCTTCGCGTCGCTTTAACAAAACCTTCAGTCCATTGACGTCAAACTCACTGACAAGCGACGCCTGCTTCGCGACGACGCTCTGGACAGTTTCCTGCGCTTGTCCTTTTCCTTGTTGCGTTGCGCGCGACGCTTCGGTGCCGCCAAAAACGACAACAGCCAGCAACAGCCACGTGCTTAGAAGTTTCTTCATCACTTTGCTCATTGACCTATTAGCTCTTCCGGTTGAATTTTGACTTTGCTTTGCGCTTCATTCGACATCAGGGCCAGGCCGACGTGCGGCTTGCCCTGAATGTAGGTCGTGATGTAGCGGCTGATGTCGGCGCGTGACGTGGCGCGCAGTCGCGGCAGATAACCGCGGAAGTAATCGAGACCGGTCGACGCCCACCAGAAGCTCAGCGTGTGGGTGTAGTCGCTGAGTTTTTCACGTGAATAGAGATCGTCCGCTTCGAGCAGCGCCTTCGCGCTTTCGAGCTCTTCGTCAGTGAAGTAATCCTTGTCGTTGAAGTGCGCGACCTCTTGATAGAGCGCTTTGATCGCGGCGTGCGCTTTGTCGGGAGTTGTTTGCGCGATGAGTGCGATTGGCCCAACGTTGCGCTGCGTGTAGTAACCCAAATCGACTCCGGTCACTAAACCGGTGTCGACGAGGTTTCGCTGAAAGCGTGAGTTCGGCTGCCGGATGATGAACGAAAAGACGTCCGCGGCGTAGGTTGCCGGATTGTCTTTACCGATCGACGGCCCCTGCCAGCCGATGTTGAGAATCACGTTCTGCACCGGCTGAAGAATCACCGCGCCTTCGCTCTTTGGCAGCGGCGGATGTTCGACAAGCGGAAACTCGACGAACGGATCTTTTTCGCGTTTCGCCCAGTCGCCGTAAAACTCCTGGGCCATTTTCACGACTTCCTGCGGATTCACATCACCCGTTATCACGAGGGCCGAGTTGTTCGGCACGTAGTAACGCTGCTGAATCAAACGCATCATCTCAGTCGTTGCGCCGCCGACCGTTTGCCGGTTCCCCAACGGGTTTTTGCGGCTCGGATATTTGAAGAAGAGGCGCTGATTCATCTCCTGGTTGAGATAGAAGAACGGGTTTGACTCGTTGCGATCGATCTCACCGATCACGACCTCTTTCTCACGCGCAAACTCACGCTCATCGAACAACGGATAGCGTGCCGCGTCTTTCATAAACTGCATTGCGGTGCGAATGTTCGGACTCGTCGTCG
>DASXXL010000592.1:0-2455 GCA_036503085.1 Pyrinomonadaceae bacterium
GGCCTCGGGCTGACCGCCGTTGTCGGGCTCCGTGATTTTTATCAACGCACGCGCACTGGCGATCGCATCATCGTTGACGCGCGCCAAGGCGAAGTGATTTTGCATCCGTCCGCAGAGACGATCGCGCAATATGACTTCAACCTCACGCCGCGGCGTGAGGTTGAAGGAAGCGCCGTCGAAACCGGACCAGTCACAACGCGCGACGGCGTTTCAATCGCTCTTCGCGCGAACGTCGAACTGCCGGCGGAGTTTCAGGCCGTGCGCAAGTATGGCGCTTGTGGCGTTGGGCTATTCCGCTCCGAGTTTTTATTGTCGCGGCCGGGGCTGATGAACTCGGAACAGGACCAGTACGAGGCTTACAGGGCTTTGGCCGAGGCGGCGGGAACAGACGGCGCGATCGTGCGTCTGTTTGACGTCGGCGGCGAAACCGGACAGGACACGGGCGAAGCAGAACGCAATCCCGCGCTCGGCCTGCGCGCGGTGCGGTTTGGCTTGCGAAACAAGGACGTGATGCGCACGCAGATCCGCGCGGTGCTGCGCGCCGCGGCGACGGGACGTTTGAGTCTCGTGGTGCCGATGGTGGCGGATGTTGCCGATGTGAAAGCCGCGAAGCGCGTGATCGCCGAAGAACTCGAGAAACTAAGCGCAAACGGCGAGTTGTTTTCCGAAGTGCCGATCGGTGCGATGATCGAAGTGCCGTCGGCCGTCCTAACCGCCGAGAAGATCGCTACCGAGCTCGACTTCTTCGAACTCGGCACTAACGATCTGGTCCAATACACGCTCGCCGTCGATCGCGGTAACGACCAGGTGGCGCACTGGTTTCGCACGTTACATCCGGCCGTTCTTTACGGCATCGATCGCACCTTGCAAGCAGGCCGCAACGCAAAAATTCCCGTGATCGTCTGCGGCGAGATGGCCTCGACGCCCGCTTACGCCGTGCTGCTCGCTGGCCTCGGAGCTACGGACCTGAGCATGACGCCCGCGATGATTCCCCGCGTGCGCGCCGTACTCAAGCAGATCGACACGAACGACGCGCGAGCGGTTGCTGAAACATGTCTCGCGGCCGCGAGCGCCGATGAAGTCGAAGCGATCGTGCACGATCAATATAAAACGCGTTGGCCCGATCTCTTTTCGCTGAATATGCTGCCGCGCTCCTCTGACAACGTCTGACAACCAGCATGAAGCCGACCCGCCCGCAGCTTGTCAATCTACTCATCGGCAAATCGATCCTCGAGACAATCTTTGTCGCCACTCTGGCGGTCATCGTGTGGACCAACGCATTTCCGCCGACCTTTCACGGCTGGGGCGAAGCGCTCAACTCACAAGCGATCGCCGGCTGGGCGGTGAACAATGCGTCGCCGTGGGAACGCGTCGAAGTGCAACTCTTCATCGACGAAAAACTCTACGCCTCGCAAGTGGCCCGACTCTCGCGGCCCGATATCGTCAAAGCCGGTTGGGCCAAAGACGAGTGGCACGGTTACAACTTCACCATCGCGGGACTCGTGCCGGGCAGGCATGAAGCGCGCATTTATGCGCTGCATCAAAGTGGTGAACGAATGACATTACAGTTACTCGGCGACCCGATTCCATTCGCGGTGGACCACAGATGAGCCACAGATGAACACAGACTGGACACGGATGAACACGGATCGGAAGTTGGCAGCGTGGGAAATCGCGTCAGTGATCACTTCGTGTTTGGTTGCGGAATGGGTGGTGTTGGCTTTCGCGGGCGACAGCAAGATCGTGCTCGCGATTCCGGTGGTGCTCGCGTTGGTGCTGATGATCTTTTCTCATCGCGTTTACGGCGAGAGCACCTACGAGCTCGGCTTTCGTTGGGACAACTTCGCCGCCGCCATAAAACTGCTCGCGCTGCCGACGGTCGTTACCGTGATCTTAGTCATTGTCCTCTCAAGACAATTTCAACCACGCGACCCGCTACGCTGGCGATTTTTACTCGTCCCACTCTGGGCCTTGTTCCAGCAGTACGCGTTACAGGCCTTCATAAACCGTCGCGCTCAACTTATCTTCGGTCCCGGCAGCCGGAGCATCATCCTGACCGCTTTGCTGTTTGCCTTACTTCATCTCCCTAATCCGCTGCTGACTGTCTTAACGTTCATCGGCGGGCTGATCTGGGCCACTGTCTATCAAAAACGTCCAAATCTCTTCGCGCTCGCACTGTCTCATGCTGTGACATCGATCTCACTCGTGCTTTTCCTGCCGCCGGAATGGGCAAACAGCCTCCGGGTCGGGTTCAAATATTTTGGCTAATATGTGCTATACCCGTTTGAACACCCGTTTGCTATAATCGCCCAGCCTTGCAACAGAAAAGGTCGGGCGGTTGCTGCCGGCACTAGCAGGGAGAGGAAATTCCGAACACTACAGGGCAGCGAGCCCGCTAACGGCGGGGCGTTCGATGAGGAAATCCGTCGGGCGACGACAAGTGCAACAGAAAACA
>DASXXL010000593.1:0-7916 GCA_036503085.1 Pyrinomonadaceae bacterium
GGCCTGAGCTTTCTCTTTGGCGCCGACGCCTCCGAGACTGCCGGCGCTCGCGCCGAGAAGATCGCGAATCTCTTCCGGATGCGCGGGACGCACCGCGGTGGCGCGTAAACTGTCCCCCAGCTTGATCTCGTGGAGTTGATGATCGCCACGGAGCAAAACGAGCACACGACGTTCCTTGCCGTCGATCGTCGCCACAAAAACCAGCGACTTGATCTGCCGCGATGATTCAGCGCCGCCGGGAAACGTCGTCAAGTCTTCGATCGTGCGCACGCCCGGTGTGGGAAACTCTTCCGGCGCGCCTGGACCAGGCTCGTCACTGATCGGCGCGAGACGCGACACGGCCTTTTCGAGGTTCGCCGCGTAGCCGCAGTTTCGGCAGCGAACGATCAGATCCTGACCCGCTTCAGACGGCGCGATGAATTCGTTTGACTCCGAACCGCCCATCGATCCCGATGACGCTTCGACGATCAGAAACTCGAGCCCGCAACGCGTGAAGATCTTCTTGTAAGCTTCGCGTTGATCGATAAACGACTTGTCGAGCCCCGCGCGATCGACATCAAACGTGTACGCGTCTTTCATGATGAAAGTCCGGATGCGCATCAATCCTGCTTTCGGACGCGCTTCGTCGCGAAACTTGGTCTGAATCTGATACCAAACTTGCGGCAGTTGCTTGTAAGAACGGAGTTCGTTGCGCGCGATCGATGTAAAGACTTCTTCGTGCGTCATGCCGAGGCACATGTCGGCGCCCTTGCGATCCTTCAAACGAAACATCTCGTCGCCGATCGCGTACCAACGCCCCGACTCCTGCCAAAGCTCAGCGGGATGCAGCGCCGGCAGAAAAAACTCCTGGCCGCCGATCGCGTTCATCTCCTCGCGCAGAATCTGCATGACCTTGAGCGCGACTCGTTGGCCCAGCGGCAGGAACGAGTAGATGCCCGCGGAAAGTTGGCGAATGAGACCTGCGCGCAGCAGGAGTTTGTGCGAAATGACCTCGGCGTCAGCCGGGTCTTCACGGAGAGTGGGGATAAAGAATCTTGACCAGCGCATAGACCGTGCATTCTCGCTTAGCGACTGCGAGTTAGGCAAATTTGCCGGGGCCGAAGGGTTGAGTTACCATCGGCTTCTTTCTTTAACATCCCTTCACGAAGGTTTGCGCACGATGAGAATTGCTCTCGCCAGCGATCACGCGGGTTATGCTGAGAAGGAGCGGTTGAAGACGTTGCTCGCCGATCTCGGAGTCGAGTTTGACGACCTCGGAACGACGTCGGACGCTTCAGTTGATTATCCTGACTACGCGCGCAAAGTCGCGGAGCAGGTCGCTGACGGTCGCGTCGAACAGGGGCTGCTCGTGTGCGGCTCGGGCACCGGCATGGCGATCACCGCGAACAAGGTTCACGGCGTGCGGGCGGCGGTGGCGTGGTCGGAAGAGACTGCGCGACTCGCGCGCGAGCACAACGATGCGAACGTACTCGCGATTGGCGCGCGTACCACGCCTGTCGACGAGATTCCGAAGATCGTGCGCGCGTGGTTCTCGACTGATTTTGCAGGTGGCCGTCACGCTGCGCGCGTGGCGAAGATCTCTGAAGTGGAGCGAAGCTACTGATGACTGATTTGCGAAACTCGCCGTTGGCGGAAGTCGATCCGGAGATCGCGCGGGCGATCGATAATGAAGTCGCGCGGCAGGCGAATGGCTTGGAACTGATCGCGTCGGAAAACTTCGTCAGCGAAGCGGTGCTCGAGGCTGCGGGTTCGGTGTTCACAAACAAGTACGCCGAGGGTTATCCGGGGAAGCGCTACTACGGCGGATGTGAATGGACCGACGTGGTCGAGCAGACGGCGATCGATCGCGCGAAGGAGTTGTTTGGCGCGGAGCACGCGAACGTGCAGCCGCATAGCGGCGCGCAGGCGAACATGTCCGTTTATCTCGCGGCGATTCAGTATGGGGATCAGATTCTCGGGATGAATCTCTCGCACGGCGGGCACCTGACGCACGGGCATCCGATGAATTTTTCGGGACTCAGTTACAAAGTCGCTGACTACGGTGTTTCGCGCGAGACCGAGCAGATCGATTACGACGAGTTGCAGCGGATTGCCGAGGAGCATCGGCCGAAGCTGCTCGTGTGTGGCGCGTCGGCGTATCCGCGCACGATTGACTTCGAACGCATCGGCGAGATCGCGCGCAGTGTCGGCGCGCGAATGTTTGCCGATATCGCGCACATCTCCGGGCCGGTTGCGGCTGGCCTGCACCCCTCGCCGGTGCCGCACGCTGATTATGTCACCACGACTACGCACAAGACTCTGCGTGGTCCACGCGGCGGTTTGATTCTGTGCAAGGAAGAGCACGCAAAAGAGATCGACCGGAAGCTGTTTCCGGGAGTGCAGGGTGGACCACTCGTCCACATTATCGCGGCGAAGGCCGTGGCTTTAGGAGAGGCTTTGCGCAACGACTTCAAGGAATATCAGCGACAAGTTTTGAAAAATGCGAAGGCGCTCGCCGCTGAGCTTCAGGAGCAGGGCTTACGTCTCGTGTCCGGCGGCACTGACAATCACCTGATGCTGGTTGATGTTTGGATGGACGGGAAAGGCATCACCGGTAAAGACGCGGAGAAGGCGCTGGAAGCGGCGTCGATCACCGTCAACAAGAACACGATCCCTTTCGATCAAAACAAACCGTTCGTGGCCTCGGGCCTGCGCATCGGCACGCCTGCGGTTACCACTCGTGGCATGAAGGAAGCTGAAATGCGCGAGATTGGACGCCTGATCGCGGAAATCATCCACGCCCCCCAATCCGAAGAGGTCCGCACCAAAGTCCGCCACAGCGTCGCCTCTCTCACCGCCCGCTTCCCGCTGTACCCTCGGCGATTAAAGCTCGGAGCTTAAGGTAAGCCGACTCCAGCTTTTCTTGGTGTGGCGTCGGATGTATCCTGTGCGAGGAGTTTTCATGGCGGTCGATAAAGAAAAAATCGAGAAGGTACTGAGCCAGTTACCTGCGGAGTTGCAGCAGGAAGTGTTGGAGTTTGCCGAGTCTTTGGTCCGTAAGACGGGAACTCCAGCCAACGGGACTTCCTCCGTTCATGCAATGTTCGGAGCCTGGGATAATGGAGATCCTCAACCAGCCGACAACCAACGTATTGACCCCGACATCGCTCGTGAACTCGCGAGCCCTCACGAGGCAGAATAGTGAATGTTTATTGACACCTCTGGTCTAATGGGTCTCTTCGACGCGAGAGATCATCGACACTCCTCAGCGGTCACCCTTTTCGATTCGACAACTACCCGGTTAACGCATAATTATGTTTTAGCGGAGTTCATCGCGCTTGCAATCGCCAGGCGTGCACCGCTATCTGCGGCTCTTCGGTTTGTGAGAGCAATCAGTTCAGGTTGGCGCCTGTTTACGCGACTAACTTTCGCAGCTTGGCTAGGACTTGTGCTGGGGTAGGTACTTTTTCTTTGTTCCGTCTAGCGCTTTCGAGCCAAAGCGACTGCACTTTTTTGAGTTCCTTCAGGCACTCAGCCGGAGTCTCTCCCTGAGCCAGACACCCTTTCAGAGCCGGCACTTCCGCAACGTAACCACCTTCTTCGGCCGGATAAATCACCACCGGATAGGTCAACTCAGGCTTCATCAACGATTCCTTTCGCTTGCTCGACGAGTTCTATAACTCGTTTGACGTACACTGATTTTACACGGTTTGCGTGTACCGGAATAACAAAGATCGTTCCTGACTTCTTAAAGATGTGATGGCTGCCAGTCACACGATCGAGGTCGAAGCCCGACCGCAACAACAGCGTTCTGAGATCGTCGAAGGTGACATTAGTCGGGTTGTTTTAAGACGTTCTAAGAGTTTATGCGTACGCATGAGTAGTGAGGTTTCTTGGGCGCGGATTGTAGCTGGCTAGTTACGACACGTAAAGATCAGACACGCGCTTCTCTTAAAATCAAAGGCCGTGTATTCTGCGTTCGCACTTCGAGAAGGCACAAGCGACATAGACATGGAAGAGGTTTTTGGGGATGAGGGGTTAATTGCCAGGGCGCATCCGGAGTATGAGTATCGGCCGGGGCAGGTGGAGATGGCGCGCGCGGTGATGCGCGCTTTCGAGGAACAGAGACACCTCATCGTCGAAGCGGGAACAGGAACGGGAAAGACGCTCGCTTATCTCGTGCCGGCGGTCGCTGCGGCGCTCGGCGGACGCGGGCGCGTGATCATTTCGACCGGCACTAAGAATCTTCAAGAGCAGTTGATGGAGAAAGACATCCCCTTTCTCCAAAGCATCCTGCCCAAGCCTTTCAAAGCCACCTACATGAAAGGCCGCAACAACTATCTTTGCCTCAACCGGCTCGCGCGCGCGCAAAACGCGCCCGTGTTCGAAGGACTCGAAGACGTCGATTACTTCGACGACGTTTGTCACTGGTCCACGCAGACCGAATACGGCGACCGCGCGGAGCTCGCGAACCTGCCTGAGTCGCTCTCATTCTGGCGCCACATCGACGCGCGACCAGAATCGTGTCTCGGCCAGAAGTGTCCCGACTTCGATCCCTGCTTCATCACGCGCATGCGCGACCGCGCGCAGGAAGCCGACATCATCGTCGTCAATCATCATCTCTTCTTCGCCGACTTGAACCTGCGCGACAACAGCTACGGCTCGGTGTTGCCTGATTACACGGCCGTCATTCTCGACGAGGCGCACCTGATCGAAGACGTGGCGTCGGAATACTTTGGTTCGCAGGTTTCGAATTACCAGATCGAAGATCTCGTGCGCGATCTCGGAATGCTGACGATCGAAGACGCGAACGTCGATCGCGAACTCACGAAGAGCGTCGCACGGCTCTCGCAATTCGCCGACAACTTCTGGATGGGCTTCCGCGACGGACGCGGCGAAGAAGGGCGTTATCCGATCATTCCCGGCACGTTTGCGCGCCGGAAATCGAACGGCGAAATCGAACCGACCCAACTCGGCGAACTCTATCTCTTCGTCGAACAAGCCATCACGCGCGTCGAAAGCACGCTCGACGCGATGCCCGACAAAGCGCCGGAAGTCGAAGCCCTCATTCGACGTTTGCGCCAAATACGTTTCGAACTCGAGTTCATCGTCACGGGCGCTGACAAGAAATTCGTCTACTGGCTGGAGCGTCGCAACCGCGGCGTCTTCCTGCGCGCGTCGCCGATCGATGTCGCCGGCTTGTTACCAGACAAGCTGTTTGAATCAGTGCCGACGGTCGTACTCACTTCGGCGACGCTTTCGAGCGGCGGCAACTTCAACTTCATTCGCGATCGACTCGGCCTCGACACTGCTGACGACCTGATCGCCGAGTCGAGCTTCGACTACGAGCGCCAGGCGATACTTTACCTGCCGCCAAAGATGCCCGACCCGCGCTCGAATGAATGGCCGCTCGCGGCCGCGGATGAGGTGATCAAAATTCTGCAAGCGACCGAGGGACGCGCGTTTGTTTTGTCGACGAGCTTTGCCGGCATGCAGTCGTTGTTTGAAAACGTGTGGGCCGAGATCGATTATCCGTGTCTCGTGCAGGGCAGCGCGTCAAAAGGACAGTTGCTCAAGCAGTTTCGCGAAACGCCGAACGCGGTGTTGTTTGCGACGTCGAGTTTTTGGCAGGGCGTGGACGTACGCGGGCAGCAGTTGTCGTGCGTGATCATCGACAAGTTGCCGTTCGCGGTGCCGAGCGATCCGCTCGTGGCCGCGCGACAGCGCTACATCGAAGACAACGGCGGCTCGAGTTTTTATCAGTACAGCGTGCCGCAAGCGATCATTGCGTTGAAACAAGGACTCGGCCGTTTGATACGCAGCACCACCGATCGCGGCGTGCTCGCGGTGCTCGATCCGCGTTTGCGCACGAAGGGTTACGGCCGCACGTTTCTGCAGAGTTTGCCGCGCTGCCGCGTCACTTCGCGCATCGAGGAGCTTTCGAGTATTTTAGTAGTAGATTAATCATGGCTGGACAATTCGAAGTAATGATCGAGCGACACTTCTCGAGCGCGCATCAACTGCGTGGCTATCGCGGGAAGTGTGAGAACCTGCACGGACACAACTACAAGATTGAGATCTACGCGCGCGGCCGCGAGCTTGATAATGTGGGGTTGCTGGTGGACTTTGTGGAGTTGAAGGCGGCGGCGGATGAAGTGGTGACGTATTTGGATCACCGCAACATCAACGAGTTGCCGCCGTTTGATGAGTTGCAGCCGTCAGCGGAGAATCTTGCGAAGTATGTGCTGGAGCGAGTGTCGTCGCGCGTCGGCGACGACCGCGTGCAGATCTACAAAGTCAGGTGCTTCGAGACTCCTACCAGCGTTGCTACCTACCAACTCGATTAATGTAAATCCATATCGGCGATCGTGTACGCATAGACGGCTAACGCCGCGACGCACAACGAAAGATCGCGTGGATCGATTTTGTCCAACGTGTCCGCCTGCGTGTGATGAATGTCGAAGTAGCGTGTTTCGCCGAGGTCGAGATTGGCCCCGATGACGCCCTCGCGCATCGATGGTCCAATGTCCGCGCCGCCGCCATTCGCGCCGATATCATCCGCGTTAATACCCGACAACAGCTTCGCGATCTCCATCAGGTTTGAGCGAAACTGCAACGGCGCAGTCGCAACGAGCCCAAGCCCTTTCGGTGGATAAATCCCTGAGTCAGACTCGATCGCAAAAACATGCTTCGCGAGCTCATTGCGATGCGCGTCGCGATAACCCTCGCCGCCACGCGTTCCATTCTCCTCGTTCGTAAAGAGCACGACGCGAATCGTCCGGCGCGGCCGCAACCCAAGCTCCTTCAGCAAACGAATCGCTTCCCATGCAGCCATACAACTGCCACCATCATCGTGCGCGCCCTGACCCACGTCCCACGAATCGAAATGGCCGCCAATTAAAACGATCTCGTCCGGCCGTTCAGTCCCTTTCAACTCCGCGATCACATTCGCCGACTCCGCATCCGGCAGAAACTTCGCCTCCATTTTCAACCGCACCGTCGGATGCTCGCCGCGGTCATACATCCGCTGCAACAACTCCGCGCCCTCGATCGTGATCGCCGCAGTGGGAATCTTCGGTTGCTGCGGATCGTAGTTCATCGCGCCGGTATGCGCCGTTTGCAGACTCACCGGCGTGATCGAGCGCACCAGCGCCGCCACCGCGCCGTAACGCGCCGCACGCGAAGCGCCATTCAAACGATACTGCACCGTCACGCCATAATTAACGAACGGCGCGTTGTAAACCACGACCTTCCCACGCACTCGCTCGCCCAGCGCGTCGAGCTCCGCAAAATCACGCACGACGACAGCTTCAGCCGAAACACCTTCAGCGGGCGTCGCGACACTGTTGCCGAGCCCGAGCATCGTCAGCTTCCTCGCCTCGGGCGACACCAGTTCCAAACTCTCTTCGCCGCGCACCCAATGCGGCACCATCACCTTCTCGGAGCGCACGTTGTCGAGTCCGTCACTCTTCATCTCCGCGAGAGCCCAGGCGATCGCGCGCTCGAGATTCGTCGAGCCGCTCAAGCGGTTGCCGATGCGGTCGGTCAGATACGCCAGTCGTTGATACGCGCGGTTGTTAGTCAAAGCAGCGCCGATGATTCGTCCCGCCGGAGCGCGGTACGCGTCAATTTTGACCGTCGGCGATGGCAATACTATCGGAGTAGGTGTTGGCGAGGCGGGCGGTTGGGCCAACGGCGCCGGTTGCTGGCTCGGTGTCGGGCTCTGAGATATGAGCGTTGCGCCGTAAGCGAACGTAGAGACGAGTGCGAAGACCGGTAAGAAACGCACGTGATGGAAAACCCTCCTTAGCGAGTTTGGGAATTGCAGCCGTGGCGGCAGCGGGCGTGGTTGCGCTGCGGCGCACCATGAACGGCTTCTCACAAAACCAGAAGAACACCCACGCGAAAAAGATCGTCGCGGGAACGATCGCGATGAA
>DASXXL010000594.1:0-7995 GCA_036503085.1 Pyrinomonadaceae bacterium
CATTGCGCAACCCGGAGTTCGCTTAATGAGTCACCGCATGACGGTGACTGAAGCGATCGCGGAAGCCGGCGGCGTGCTGGGCACGGGCGACAAGAGCAAGATCACGGTGCTGCGACGCGGACAGGGCGGCGTGTTGACCCAGATCCCGGTGAATGTTTCGGCCGTTTACAAAGGCAAGGCGGCCGATACGACTTACCTCGTGCCGGGCGATCAGATCATCGTTCCCGGAAACAAACTGAAGAAGGTGCAACAGATTCTCTCGTTCACGAACGTGCTCAGCTTCGCACGCATCTTCGGCCTCCCTGGCTGGTAAGCATGCATAAGCCAGCCGCAAAAGTTGTTTGCAGCCTCGTGTTGTGTCTGCTTGCGGCTGCCAGCGCGGTCGCGCAAAACGGTGGTTGGACCAAGCAACCGGCGGGCACGATGGCGTGGCTGCATTCCGTCTTCTTTATCGATCAAAATCGCGGGTGGGCCGCGGGCAGCAAAGGCACGTTGCTCTACACCGCAGACGGCGGCCGAACGTGGAAAGCAACCGCTGCTTCGACTGACGATGTCGTGCGCGACGTTTACTTCGTCGACGAAAAGAACGGTTGGCTCGTTTGTGAGGTCAACGCTTATCAACTCCAGAATGTGGACGATCCGCGGTCTTATCTAATGAAGACCACTGACGGCGGCGCCAAGTGGACGCGAGTCGAGATCAAGGGGTTCGACGTCGATGCGATTCTCGTCCGCGCAGTGTTCAGTCATGGCGGGCGCGGTTGGGCGTTTGGTGAAGCAGGCGCGATCTTCACGACGCGCGACGCCGGCGAGACGTGGACGCGTTTGCGTTCGCCGACGCGCCGGTTGCTGCTTGGCGGTACGTTCGTTGACGACGATCGCGGTTGGGTAGTCGGCGCGGGCGCGACGATCATTCAGACTTCCGACGGCGGCGACACGTGGTATCAATCGACTTTACCGGGCGTGGAAAAAAGTGTTCGTTTCACCGCGACTTCGTTCTTCGATAATCGTGTCGGCTGGGCAGTCGGCAGCGCCGGCAGCGTCTATCGCACGACTAACGGCGGCCGCACGTGGCAGAAACAGGAATCGGGTGTGGAAACGGATCTTTTTGACGTGAAGTTTGTCGACGCGCAGGAAGGTTGGGCCGTCGGCGCGGAAGGAACGATCATTCACACAACCGATGGCGGCGGCCATTGGACCACCGAACGCAGCGGCACTCCGCATCCGCTGGAACGAGTTTTCTTTACTGATAAAGCGCACGGCTGGGCGGTCGGGTTTGGCGGCACCGTCGTGGCTTACACAAAACCATGAAATTACTCATCCGTTCTCTTATCGCTGCTTTGATCTCCTCCCTTTGTTTTGGCGTCGCGATGGCCCAAACGGCCAGTCAGCGGAACGCGGAGCAACTGAAGGCCGCGCAAGAGCTGGTCGACACCGGCAAGCGTTCCGAAGCGATGGCGGAGTTGAACAAGATGGCCGCGTCCACGGATTTCGATCCGGCGGGTTTCTACAACCTCGGTAATGCGTTTGCGCGGCTCGGCGAAACCGACGCTGCGGTTGCCGCTTATCGTCACGCGATTGAACAGCGCAAGGGTTCGTACTCGCGCGCTTACAACAATCTCGGCGTGGTGCTGTTGCGCGCCGGGCGTTGGGATGAAGCTTATGAGGCGTTTATGTCGGCGTTGCGGCTTGAGAACTTTCGTTACGCCGAAGCGAGTTACAACCTCGGCCGGCTCTACGCCGCGCGTGGGCAGAACGATCTAGCGGCGCGCGCCTGGCGCCGTGCTTTAGCCGTTGATCCGCAACACGCGGCTGCGGCCGAGGCGTTGGCGCGTGGGGCAAACGACGAGCGGATTGTAGTCGAGCGGCCGCGCGTCGCGGAGTCTGCGGCGAAGCCGGTTTCCGTTAACTCGGCGAAGCCAACTACGACTCGCGCGGCGGAATATCCGCGTCCGGCTAAGACACTTATTTTGGACCAGATCAGTTTCGACTACTTGCAACGTGCGCGCGACGCGTCCGAGCGTGGCAAGCTGCTCGACGCCGTGAATAACTTTCAACGGTTATTGAACCGGCAGGGTGGATACTTCGCGCCGGCGAACCTCGAGCTGAGTTATGCGTTGTTGAGTTTGAAGCGTTACGACGAAGCGCTCACGCAGTTGATCGCCGTAACGCAGCGCGACGGCGCGCGTTATCCCGTGAGTTATTACCACCTCGCGCGCGTGTATGAAATGAAAGGCGACCTGAAGAACGCGGAGTCCGCTTTCTCGCAAGCGGTTGACGCAAACGTTCCCACGAACAGTCAATTCCTTTTGGACCTGAGCCGCGTGCGTGAAAAGCAGGGCGACTTCAAAGGCGCGCTCGAAGCGATGGAGCGCTACGCCTCCGTGGTCCAACAACAAGGCCAAAAACCCGCCTGGTGCGACGAGCGCCTCGCCCAACTCCGTGCGAAGGCGCAGTGAGTCTTGCCTGATTCGTAGCGCTGAAGGCGCGACCGAAGGTAGCCACGGCGATCTCAGCGTAACGTGTAGCGCCGAAGGCGCGGCCAGAAGGTAGCCATGGCGATCTCAGCACAAGGTGTAGCGCCTTCGGCGCTACAGACGATCTGTTTTCGGCGCTGCGCTTCGGAGATGCGCCTTGGGCGCTGGACCACTTTTCGCTTTATCTTTCCGGCCGGAGGTGGGGGAAGATGATCACGTCGCGGATTGATTGCTTGTTCGTGAGTAACATCACCAGGCGATCGATGCCGATGCCGTTGCCGGCCGCGGGCGGCATGCCGTAAGACAGCGCGCGGATGTAGTCCTCGTCCATCAACATCGCTTCTTCGTCGCCGCGCTCGCGCTCCAGCATCTGCTCGCGAAAACGCTCCGCCTGCTCCGCCGGATCGTTCAATTCGGAAAACCCGTTCGCTACTTCCATTCCCGCGATGTACAACTCGAAACGTTCCGCCACCGCCGGATCGGCCGGAGACGCTTTCGACAACGGCGAAATCCGCTTCGGAAACTTCGTGATGAACGTCGGCTGGATCAACCCGTGCTCGACGCGTTCTTCAAACAACTCGACGAGGTTCTCGTTCGTGACCAACTCGCCCGGCGATATTTCGAGCAGACTCTCCTTCATCTCGACGCGCCGAAACGGTGCGCCAAAATCGATCTCCTGATTGCCAAACCACACGCGCGTATGGCCCAACACCTTGAATACCACCGCGCGCAACATCTCTTCGCAGAAATCCATCATCGCGTTCACGTCGGCATACGCCCAGTAAAACTCGAGCATCGTGAACTCCGGATTGTGCCGCGTTGAGATTCCCTCGTTACGAAAGTTGCGATTGAGCTCGTAAACTTTTTCAAACCCGCCAACCAGCAGCCGCTTCAAATACAACTCCGGCGCGATGCGGGCGTAGAGATCGATGTCGAGCGTGTTGTGATGCGTCTTGAACGGACGCGCGGCCGCGCCGGTCGGCAGCGGCGTCAACATCGGCGTCTCGACTTCGACATAACCGTGATCGTCGAGAATGCGGCGCAACTCCTTAACCGCCGCGGCGCGACGGTCGAACACTTCACGCGCCGTGAGCGTGTCGTCCTTTTCGAGCTTCAAACTGCCGGCGATCAGATCGACGTAACGCTGGCGTTGGCGAATCTCCGGATCGTGTACGCCGTGCATCTTGTCCGGCAGCGGCAACAACGCCTTCACCAGAAATTGCAGCTTCTGCACGTGGACCGAGAGCTCGCCGGTTTTGGTGACGAAGAGAAAACCCTCGACGCCGATGAAGTCGCCGTGGTCCAAAAGCTGAAACAGTTGCCAGCCGTCGACCTCGCCGCCGAGTCTTTCGTTGTGCACGCCGATCACATCGTCGCGACGAATGTAGAGTTGCAGACGCGAGATGCCGTCAGACAGATGAACGAACGCGGCTTTGCCCATCACGCGCGGCGGTGACGCGATGCGTCCCGCGAGCCGCACGGTAAATTTATTGAGCTGCTGGTTCGCGGACTCGAGCTCTTCAGGCATTGGCCGCCCGCCTTCAGGAACCTGCGGTTCGAAACTACGAAACTTCTCAACGACGGAACTGATCGTGTCTTCGCGCCCGGCTGCGACGATCTCGCTGCGCTCGAACTTGTTCGGATAAACGTTGCCGACGAGTTCGCGCAGCGCGTCAAGGTGCGCGCGCCGCGCGAGGGTCTGATCGTTGTCCTCTATAAACGGAACCGACATGCTGTCTCCAAAGTAAAGGGAGGATTATGCTAGATTCTAACTACGGATGAAAGCCAAAATACTGAGCATCGAAAGGATGCTCGCGGAGCGGGAGCGCCTGCGTGCTGTGGGCGCGCGGCTCGTGTTTACTAACGGAGTGTTTGACCTTTTGCACGTCGGGCACGTGCGCTATCTGGCACAGGCGCGCGCGCTCGGCGACGCGCTCGTCGTCGCAATCAACAGCGATCGGAGCGTGCGCGAGTTGAAAGGCCCCGATCGGCCGGTGTTCGATCAGCACGAACGCGCGGAGATTTTGGCCGCGCTGCGACACGTTGACTGCGTTGTCGTGTTTGACGACATCTCGCCGCGTAGCTTGATTAAAAGATTGTTGCCAGATGTGCTGGTCAAAGGCGGCGACTACCAGCTTGACGAGATTCATGGCCGGGAAGAGGTCGAGGTGGCGGGCGGCGAAGTGATTTCGTTGCCGTTTGTGCCGGGCGCGTCGACGTCTTCCCTGATCGACCGGATGAAGCAGTGAGCAGTTCAGTTCAACAAACAAGCACGTTGCAGCAGACGCTGCGACAGGTTACGGAGACGCGCGAGTATCAACAACTCCTCGCGCAAGTGCGCGCAAACGCGCGCGTGATTTCGATCAGCGGCCTCGTGGCCGGTTCGTCACGCGCGCTCGCTGTTGCGGCTTTACAACGAGACACCGGCAAGACGTTCGCTGTCGTGTCGCAAACCACGCGCGATCTCGAGCCGTGGGAACAGGACCTGAGCTTCTGGTATTGCGCGCTCTCCGGCAAACAAAACGCCGACAACGAAGTGCTCGTGCTGCCGGCGTCGGAAACAGATCCCTACGCTGGCGTCTCGCCGCACGCGCAAACACTCGAACGCCGCGCGCTCGCGCTTTGGCGTTTGCAACGACAGGCGCCGAGTTTCGTGTTGCTCACCGCGCGCGCACTCGCACGCAAAACAGTTCCACCAGCAGCGATCGCTCGCGCCGGCACCGTCTTGCGACGCGACGAAGAGCAATCGCCCGACGAACTGATCGAGAAGCTGATGGCCACGGGTTACGTGCGCGAAGACCCGGTCACAGCCGTCGGCGAGTTTTCGGTGCGCGGCGGCATCATCGACATCTGGCCCCCCGGGCGCGAGGCGCCGGTGCGCGTTGAGTTTTTCGGCGACACGGTCGATTCGCTGCGCGAGTTCGATCCCGAGAACCAGCTTTCAACCCGCCAACTCCGCGTAGTCGAAGTGCCTCCGATGCACGAGTTTTGGACCACGGCGCTTGACTTCCAACTTTGGAGCGAAGCCGCGCGCGAACGCTGGAATGATCAGCGCTTCACGCGTTCCTTGCGCGATCGCACCGCGTTTGCCGACGAAGGCGAAGCATTCGCTGGTTGGGAATGGCTGATCCCGATCTCGATCGACTGCAACGCGACTGTGTTCGAGCATCTCGGCGACGCGGTGCTGGTGGTTGACGAACCCGGCGGCATCGAGTCGTACCTCAGCGAGTTTTACGAACGGCTCGTCGATCGTTTTCGCGAGATCGATCAGGCTGACGACATCGCGCTCCGTCCCGACGAACTTTTTCTCAGCGACGAAGAGCTCCGCACCTTAGTCGAACAGCGACAGCGCATCGAGTTGCGCACCCTCGGCCGCGCGGCGGCGGAAACGGATCTGAATCTCAAGCTCGACGCCGAACAGCCGAAGGTCCAGATCGGGCGCGAGCGCGAAGCACGGCGTCCGGTGTTTGTGTTTCCGATTGTCGAAACGGCTTTCGAGATCGAGTGGCAGGCGCAGTCGGCGATGCGTTATCACGGCCGCATCGTCGATCTCGTGGCGGACGTCAAACACGCCGCGGAAGAAACGAGGAACGTTTTGTTCGTGATGCCGAGTCTCGGCGTCGCCGAACGCATTTCCGAAATTCTCAGCGAATACAACGTCGATACGCGGCTCGCGTTAACCGGCGAGACTTCCGACGCGGCCGACGCGCGCCCGGTCACGATCACTGTCGGTCGTTTGAGCAGCGGTTTCGAGCTGCCGAAGTCGTGGCTGATCGTCCACGTTGAATCAGACGTCTTCGACGAAACAGCCGACACGGTCGAACGGCGCGGCGCAGTTGCGGACACACGAAAAGAAGGTCGCAAGCGGAGATCGAAAACCGCGGCGTTTCTCTCTGACTTCCGAGATCTCAAGCCGAACGATTACGTGGTCCACATCGATCACGGTGTCGCGCGCTTCGGCGGTTTGCAAACACTCGACCTGGGCCAACGCACCGGCGAGTTCATGCTGCTCTACTACGCTGACGAAGCGAAGCTCTACGTTCCCGTCGAGCGGCTCGATCTCGTTCAACGGTATTCGAGCGCCGAAGGTCATCAACCGCAACTCGATCGACTCGGCGGCCTCGGCTGGCAGAAAACCAAAGCCAAAGCCAAGCGCGCAATGCGCGCTATGGCCGACGAGCTTTTGCGTCTTTACGCCGAACGCAAACTCGTTGGCGGTTACGCTTTCGCCGCCGACACGCCGTGGCAACAGGAGTTTGAAGACGGCTTTCCGTTTGTGCTCACTCCCGACCAGGAAACCGCGATCGAAGAAGTGAAGAAAGACATGGAAGAAGCCGTGCCGATGGATCGTCTGCTTTGCGGCGATGTTGGTTACGGCAAGACGGAAGTCGCGATGCGCGCGGCGTTCAAAGCGGTGATGGAAGGAAAACAGACTGCGATACTCACGCCCACGACCGTGCTCGCGTATCAACACTACGACACGTTTCGCACGCGCTTCGCGCCGTTTCCGGTGAAGGTGGAACTGCTCTCGCGCTTCCGTTCGACGAAGGAACAGAAGGAGGTCGTGAAGCGCGTCGAGTCGGGCGAAGTCGACGTAATCATCGGCACGCACCGCATTCTTTCGAAAGACGTGACATTCAAGGATCTCGGTCTCGTCGTCGTCGACGAAGAACAACGCTTCGGCGTCGCGCACAAGGAACGGCTTAAACACTTGAAGAAGAAAGTCGACGTGCTGACGCTTTCGGCAACGCCGATTCCGCGTACGCTCAACATGTCGCTCACCGGCATGCGCGACATGTCGCTGATCGAAACGCCGCCGCGCGATCGACTCGCGATTCAAACGCAGGTCGTGCAGTTTTCCGACAGCGTGATCAAGTCGGCCATCGATCTCGAGCTCTCGCGCGGCGGTCAGGTGTTCTTCATTCACAACCGCGTCGAAACGATTGAGACGGTCGCCGCGCTGGTCCAGCGGATGGCGCCCAACGCGCGCCTCGCCATCGGCCACGGGCAGATGAATGAGAAAGAGATGGAGCGGGTGATGCTCGACTTCATCGACTACAAGTATGACGTTCTCGTTGCGACCACCATCATCGAGAACGGAATAGACATCCCGCGCGCGAACACGATCATCATAAACCGCGCCGATAACTACGGTCTTTCTCAGCTTTATCAACTGCGCGGGCGGGTCGGGCGTTCAAACCGGCGCGCTTACGCGTACCTTCTGATACCTGGCGAGCAGGAACTTACACCAATCGCTCGCCGTCGTTTAGCAGCAATTCGTGAGTTTTCGGATCTGGGAGCGGGGTTTCGCATCGCCGCCCTCGATTTGGAATTGCGCGGCGCGGGCAGCCTGTTGGGCGGCGAGCAATCCGGCCACATGGAGGCGCTCGGGTTCGATCTGTACACCACGATGCTGGAACGAACCGTCGCGGAATTGCGCGGCGAAGAGGTCGAAGACGAGACGAGTGTCGCGCTGAATCTCGGCGTGGATGTGGCCATTCCGGAAGATTACATTTCGGAC
>DASXXL010000595.1:0-6854 GCA_036503085.1 Pyrinomonadaceae bacterium
CGACGGTTGAGCTCAGCAAACGCTTAGGACTAACGCCGGGTTCGGTTGGATCGCCGCCGAGAGTTTTTACTGAGTCGTCGGTGACGCTGGTGATGCGTTTGCCGGTTGGGCGATCGAGCCACTCGTTGGCGACGATTCCCGATTCCGCGGGGTACGCGCCGGTCATCATCGTGGCATGGCCCGGTGCGGTGTAGGTCGGTGTGTGATCGTAGTTCGATTGGATCCAGGAGGCGCCGTCGCGCTGCAGGCGCTTGAAGCCGTTTGGGCCGAAGAGATCGCCGAAGCGCTCGAGGTAGTCGTAGCGAAACTGGTCCACCGCGATTAGCAA
Source organism: Pyrinomonadaceae bacterium (assembly GCA_036503085.1). Classification (GTDB taxonomy): domain Bacteria; phylum Acidobacteriota; class Blastocatellia; order Pyrinomonadales; family Pyrinomonadaceae; genus PSRF01. Next base: position 329 of record DASXXL010000595.1, read on the forward strand.
GACGAGCCGCGGGCGCTTTTGGGGCGCTGTGGTTCGTTGGGCGCGTGTTGCGGGAGTACTGAGCGAGGGGATTAATACAAGATAAAAAACAAAGGCGATTAATAGGCTATGCTGGTTGCGCCGAGTCATGGCGCGGATGGTAACTCAGTCACAAAAAAGCACAAAAGGCACAAGCCAACTGCCTGTGAACTCTTTTGTGCTTCTGTGCCTCTTTGTGGCTTTACTCGTAGCGCAGCGCTTCGATCGGATCGAGCGACGCGGCTTTGCGCGCGGGGTAGTAGCCGAAGAAGATTCCCACCGCGACCGAGAAGAGCACTGAGCCGACGATCGCCATCATCGATACCAGCGTGGGCCAACCGAGCATCGCCGGTATCGCCAGCGACAACGCAATCCCGAGAATGATCCCGATCGTTCCGCCAGTCAGACTCAACACGATCGACTCGATCAAGAACTGACTCCGCACCGCCGAAGAGCGCGCGCCGATTGCCATGCGAATACCAATCTCACGCGTACGCTCGGTCACCGAAACGAGCATGATGTTCATGATGCCGATGCCGCCGACGAGTAGCGAGACACCTGCGATACACGCGAGCAGAATCGTCATGGTCTTGCTGGTTTCATTCGCCGCTTCCGCAATGTCCGTCATGTTGCGCACTGTAAAATCGTCCGGCTCGCTTGCAGTCAACTTGTGACGCTGCCGCAGCAAATCACCAATCTGCTGCTGGGCCGTGTAGGTCGCGTCTTCCGAGATCGCGGAGACGTAAGCAATCTGCACGCGCGGACTGCCGAGCACCTTCTTTTGTACCGTCGTGTACGGCGCGAATGCGATGTCATCCTGATCGCGGCCGCCCTGGTCCTGTCCCTTGCGCGCCATCACCCCAACGACGCGAAACGGCAAGTTCGAAACGCGCAGGTCCTGCCCGATGGGGTCCATTCCGGGAAACATGTTGTCGGCGATCGTTTGTCCAATCACGATCACGCGCGCCGCCGTGCGCACGTCAGCGTCGGTGAAGAACGATCCGTTCTGCACGTTCCACTTGCGAATGTCGGGATACTGCTCGCTCACGCCCTGCACCGACGTGTTCCAGTTCATGTTGCCCGCGACGAGCTGCGCGCGCGCGTTCACCGCCGGCGTTACCATCGAAACACTCGGCACTTCGCGCTTGATCGCTTCCAGGTCTTCGACCGTCAACGTGTTCGTGCCGCTGTCGCCGGCGCCGCTGCGGACGCCACCGACGTTCTGCGCGCCCGCGCTGACGAAGAGCAGGTTCGTACCGATGCTTTCGATCTGCGCTTGCACGGATGCCGACGCGCCCTGGCCTATACTCACCATCGCGATCACCGCCGACACGCCGATGATGATGCCCAGCATCGTCAACGCCGCGCGCATCTTGTTTCTCACCAGCGCGCGAAATGCAACTCGGATGATCATTAGTAAAGTCATTGTCGATTTCCGATTTTCAATTGCCGATTTACTCTTCGTCTTCGTCGTCGTCGTCAGTAATAACCGGCAGGCTCTTCAACTCTTCTGCTGCGTCACGCTGATGTTCGACCTGGTGATCGCTCTTGATCTTTCCGTCTTTGAACACGATGACTCGCTGCGCATATTCAGCGATGTCGGGTTCGTGCGTAACGAGCACAAGTGTGATGCCGCGTTCGCGATTCAACCGCTGAAAGATCTCCATCACTTCCACTGACGTGCGCGAGTCGAGGTTTCCGGTCGGCTCGTCCGCGAGAATTAAGGCCGGGTTGTTCACGAGCGAACGCGCCACTGCGACGCGCTGTTGTTGTCCGCCTGATAACTGGTTCGGATGATTCTGTTCGCGGCCCGCGAGCCCGACGGCAGCGAGTGCTTCCATCGCGCGCTGATGGCGCGTAGCTGCGTCGACGCCGAGGTAAAGCATCGGCAGCTCGACGTTCTCGAGCGCTGACGTACGCGACAGCAAATTGAAGCCCTGAAAAACGAAGCCGATTTTCTGGCAGCGGATGTCGGCGCGTGCGTCTTTCGATAACTGCGAAACATCTTCGCCGTCGAGGATGTATGTGCCGCGCGTGGGCCGGTCGAGGCAGCCGATGATATTCATCGTGGTCGACTTGCCGGAACCGGAGGTGCCCATGATCGCGACGAACTCACCTTCGCGGACCGTCATCGAGATGCCGCGCAGGGCGTGTACTTCGACGTCGCCCATGGTGTACGTCTTGTGAATGTGCTCCAACTGGATGACGGGACGCGCCTCAGGTATCTGCGCGATTCCTTCGGCGATTGTCGCCGCGCCCGGCTGTATCAGCGATGACTCTGTTGCGAATGTTGTTGCCATCTGGTTTTTATCTCCTGCCCACTTGAGTCCCCCTTGCGGGAGACTCAGGGAAAGGGATTAAAGGGAGTTACCGGCCGCGGCCGCCGCCACGCGGAGCGTTACCGAATCCCGGCGGTCTGTTTTGCTGCGTCGACGTCGAACCTGAACCGCTGAGGGTCTGTCCAGTGATGACCATGTCGCCCTCGTTCAAGTTGCCTTCGACGACTTCAGTCGACGCGCCATCACTGAGTCCGACCTTGATGCGCCGCGGTTGCGGTTTGCCGTCCTGGCCCAACACCCAAACGACTCGCGTCTGGCCCGGCAGCACCGGCGCTGAAGCAGGCGCGAAGTTGTTGTTGTCACCACCACCGTTGGCCCCAGCGTTCGCACCACCACCGGCATTCGCGCCACCGCCATTGCCGCCAGCAGCTTGCTGACCATTACCCTGACCACGACGACCCTGGCCCTGACCCTGGCCGCCACCAGCACCGCCGCTGCGCTGACTATTTCCATTCGCATCCTGCGGTCTGAATCGCAGCGCCGAGTTCGGCACCTTCAACACGTTGTTCCGCTCGTCGATCGTGATCGTCAGGTTCGCCGTCATGCCCGGCTTCAATATCTGGTCGGGATTGTTCACATCGATGACGACGTTGTACGTCACGACGTTTTGTACGTTGACCGGGTTCAAACGCATCTGCTGAATCTTGCCGTCAAACTCTTTGCCCGGAAACGCATCCACCGAAAACTTCACTGACTTCGCCTGCTCGACCAAACCGATGTCAGCCTGATCGATATTCGCGATCACCTGCATCTGCGTCAGGTCGTTCGCGATCGTAAACAGCGTCGGCGCTGATAAACTCGCCGCCACCGTCTGACCAACGTTCACGTCACGCGAAACCACGATGCCGTCAATCGGCGACGTGATCGTCGTGTGACCCAGATTAACTTGCGCCAAACTCAGCGCTGCTTCCGCCTGTTGCACCTGCGCGGTGTTCTGCGCGACTTGCGCCTGCGCCTGTTGCAACTGCGCCTTCGCCTGTTCGACTCCGGCGTTCGATTGTGCAATGCCCGCGCTCGCGGAGGACTGTTCGCTCAACTTCGACTGGTTCAACTGCGCGACCGCCTGGTTGTATTTCGCTTCGGCGGTTTTATATGCCGTCATCGCGACGTCGTAATCACGCTGCGCGATCACGCCGGACTTGAGCAGCGACTCCTGCTGCTTCAATAAGCTCAACGCATCGTCCTGCTGCGCTTTCAAAACAGCGACGTTCGCTTCGGACGCCGACACACCCGCCTGGTTGTTCTGCACTGTCGACTTCGCCGCGAGACCTTTCGCCTGCGCATCACTAATCGCGGCGCGTGCATTCACTACCGCCGCTTTCGCTTGCGCGAGACTCGCGCGCGCCTGTTGCACATTTGCCTGTGCCTGCTCGACCTGCGCCTTCATCGTCGAAGGATCGAGTTGCGCGATGACCTGTCCTTTTTTAACTACGGAATTGAAATCAGCGTAGAGCGCCGAGATCGTGCCCGACGCCTGACTGCCAACCTGGACCGTTGTTACAGCTTGCAGCGTGCCCGTCGCGGTCACGGTGTTGCGCAGGTTTCCGCGCTCGACGCGTGCAGTTAGATATTGAGCAGCGTTGGCATCGTTACCCCAGAAATAAAAACCGGCGAGCAGAACAGCCGCCATGATGCCGCCGCCGATGAGCAACTTTTTCTTGCCGGCCAAAAGTCTCGCCCAGAACTGTGCTAACCAGGCTTGCGTGCGGGGCGTGCCGGCCTTCGTTCCGGCGCCCGTCACTAAAGGTGGATGTTTGATGGTTTCAGTCGACATAGTTCCTCCGTCACAACGGGTTAGACACGCCCTGTGCCGGAACGGTTACGACAAAGGATTTACAAAGATTTATTTCGCTTTACACGACATTTAGCGGTCTTTTGTAACCGTTTCGTTGAGGGGCGTGTCTTAGCAGTCAGGACACTCCCCTGGATTGAATGACAAGGAATGTAGGAGTAAGAAACGACAGATGAGCAAATTAGGACGCTTTAAAATGGTGGCAATCGCATCGATCTCGGCGATTGCTTTGGCTGCTTCGATTGCCGTCGCCCAGACGGTCACTACCCAGGACAATGGTCAGGGTGGGCGCGGTGCATGGCACGGTCGTGGCGGTCATAAAGGACCGGGCTTTGGAGGGATGCGCGAGGGCGGACTCTTCAGACAGCTCAATCTAACTGACGACCAGAAAGCGAAGATGAAACAGATCCGCGAGAGCTTCGCGCAAACAAACAAGCCCCTGCGCGATCAGCTTCGAGCCAAGCGACAGGAGTTGCGTCAGGCGAGCGAAGGCGGTACGTTCAACGAAGCACTGGCTACTCAGAAACTGACGGAGATCGCTCCGCTCGAGGCCAAGATGATGGGCGAGCGAGCGAAGCTGCATCAGGAGATGCTTTCCGTTTTGACGGCTGAGCAGAAAGCCCAGTTGGAACAAGCGAAAGCGCAGTTCAAAACCCGTCACGGCGAGGGCATGCGCAAACGCGACAATCAGTAAGCGTCTCCCCCCGCTTCTTTGGAGTGCGCCCGTTTCGGTCGGCAATGGTAGTAACGCTGGCGCACTCCAGGAAGTGATTCGAGTGAGGATCGCAACTGACGAGTGGGCTCGAACATGCGAGTGGGCTTGAACAAGCCTCGGACATCGACCTGGTGCGGCAAGCACAGGACGGCGACGAGTCTGCCTTTGCGGAAATTGTCAGACGTTACAGCCCGCGAGTGTTCAGCACCGCCAGTAGGTTCTTTCGGCAGCGAAGTTTGGTTGAAGAAGCTGCGCAGGAAGTTTTTCTGAAAGCGTTTACGCAGCTCGGGAGTTTTGAAGGACGTGGCTCGTTGGAGGGTTGGTTGACACGAATCGCGACCAACACGTGTCTGAATATGTTGAGGGCGGGGAAGCGGCGGCCCGAGTTGACCGTTTCGGATCTGAGTGACGAAGAAGACCAGTGGCTCGAGCAGCAACTGTCAGACACGAAGCAACGTTCGGTTGAAAGTAATCTGGTGGCGGCGGATCTCGCCGATCGATTGTTGAGTGTGCTGTCGCCGGAAGACCAGCAGGCGCTCTTGATGATCGACGGGGAAGAGGCATCGATCAAGGAAGTGGCGGAAGCGACGGGCTGGTCGGAGTCGAAAGTGAAGGTGAGGGCGTTTCGCGCGCGCAAGAAGATTCGGGAAGCGATGGAGAAGTTGTTGCGCTCGCAAGATCGCAAACCGGCTACGACTTGATGCAGGGTGAAAGACGGCAGGGTGAAAGAATGAAAGACAAACACATCACTGAAGTTCTTGATAACGCGGCGTTGGCGACTCTGTCTCCGGGTGAGCTCGACGAGATTCGCGCGCATGCACGGGATTGCGAGCCGTGTCGTACGGCGTTCGCGGCGGCGCAGATCTCGGCAGTGATGATCAAAGAGCGAACGCAAGCAGCGGTTGAGCCTTCGCCGTTTTTTCAAACGAGAGTGATGGCCGCGTGGCGCGAACAGCAGGCAGTGGAGAGTGTGCCGGCGATAGTGCGTTTGTGGAGATCCTCGCGGGCGCTGGTTTCGTCGATGGCGCTGGCGACCGTGGCGCTGGGCGCGCTGAGTTTTGTTGTTTCTGCTCCCGCGACGACGTCAACGTTGGACCAGACGACCGCGTCGTCAGCGTATTCGGCGGAGTCAGTGATCTTTCAGGACAACGACGATCAGCTAAGTTACGACCAGGTCATTAACGCCATTTACACGGACGACGGGGACAATAAGTAGTCATGAATAACATTGTCAGGAACAAGTGGCAGGTGCGGGTAGCGGCGGCGATCATCTTCGTACTGGGATTCACCGCCGGTATTCTGGCGCTGAACCTCTATCGCGGCTTGGCGCGCCGTGGTGAGCCGCGCGATCGTCTGGAGCAGTTGTCGCAGCGTTTGGATCTGAACGCAGACCAGAAGGCGAAGGTGCAACAGATCTTCAGCGACACGCGCGATCAGTTGCGCGCGTTGCGGCGCGAATCGGAGCCGCGCGTGAATGACATTCGGGCGCAAGCCGATCAGAAGTTGCAGCAAGTGCTGACGCCGGATCAGTGGCAACGCTTTCAAAAGATACGAAGCGAGGCGCGGGATCGGCGTGGCGGTGGTCGTGGCCCGCGTGGTGATGACGATCGGTGACTCTCCTGCGTAGCCTCTTACAAAGCCATCCACAGATTACGCAGATCT
>DASXXL010000596.1:0-2593 GCA_036503085.1 Pyrinomonadaceae bacterium
ACTGTTCGAAATGCTCGGACTGACTCGTCACGTTATCCTCGCCAAAGATGAGCGCGAGGCGTTGCTAGTACTTACTGATTTCGAGACCACTCCCATAGTCCATTGATACGTTGATGGAGCCCTCGACCCAGAAACTCATCCACACTTTTGGCGCGCTTGCTGACTTGGGCCAGGAAATTGCCGGATGCGGTGATTTCACCGAGATGGTCCGTACGTCGATGCACTTGTTGCTCGGGACGCTCGCTTTGCGTCGCGGCGCTGTGGCCGAGTGTGTTGATGAAGGTGCGATTCACTGTGTGTCGGTCTGGGGTGTTGGAGATCAGATCTTCACAGACTTTTCCATCTCCGATCCCGAGAAGCAAGAGTTCCTTACGCGAGATGTTTCTGACTTTTTGGTGAGTACGGCGACGAGTGCGACGGCTTTCGTAAACCGTTATCGTGAACGGTTGTTGGGGGAAGAGATCGAGTTAGTCCTGCCGATGATCGTTCGCGACGAAGTGACCGGACTCGTGTTGCTTGGCCGCAAAGCAAGCGGTGAAGAGTTTTCACGCGACGACTTTGAGACGATTCGCGCGATGGTCCGTCACATCGGCGTCGGCATTCATACGCATCGCCTGCTCGAGCAGGTGGCCCAACGAGCGGAAGAGAATCGACGTTTATATGAAGAGTTGCGCACGATCTACAGCGCGACGGTGCGCGCGTTCGCGGCGGCGATCGATACGAAGGACAAGTACACACACGGGCATTCCGAGCGCGTAGGTCGCTACAGCGAGATCATCGCGCGCGAGCTGGGTTGGAGTGAAGAAGAAGTCGAAGGTATTCAGATCGCCGGCTATCTGCACGACGTCGGCAAGCTCGTCGTGGACCGCGACATCATCAACGCGCCCTACAACATCAATGCGAAGGAGTCGAGCGAGCTGAATCGCCATCCCGCGGCGGGTTACGAGATACTCGCGCCGATCAATCATCCTTACGCCGACATTCCGTTGATGGCGAAGTATCACCACGAGCGGCTCGACGGGCGCGGTTATCCCGACGGCTTGATTGACGAACAGATCCCGCTTGGCGCGAAGATCGTTTCGCTCGCTGATTCGTTTGACGCGATGACCACAGACCGCCCTTATCGGCGGCGACGTTCTTTTGAAGACGTGGTGCGAGACTTACGCGAGAACAGCGGCAAGCAATTCGATCCAAAGGTGGTGGCCGCCTTCGCGCGTGCGCTTCTGAATGAGGTCAACGGGAAAACCAAAGAACGCCGCATCACCAAGATACTCGGCAAGGATTACCTGCAAGGCGAGAACGTTCCTACACTCCTCAACGACCTGATCAAAGACTTGGGCCACAAAGAAGCGCAAAAGGCACAAAGTCAGAACTGACCTGAATACCCACCACTCCCAAGGCATTTTTGTGCTTCTTGTGCCTTTTTGTGGCTCACCGGGGCTGGATTCGGAGCACGAAGTTACAAATAGCGATTTTCTGATCGGGGGCGACTTCGGTTGGTTCTTCGCGTGGCAACTCGCGGCCGTTGACGATCGTGGGGTTGCGGCCCTTCGCTACCAGCCAGAAACGTCCTTCGTTATCGCGTGACAAGACCGCGTGAACGCGACTGACTTCCGGATCGCCTTTGACGGGCAGATCGACCGTGATGCTGCGCGAGCCGCGGCCGATCGTGATCTCGTTCTTCGTCACCGGCACGACTGCCTCACGTACACCGTTCCGCCAGACTTCGACTGTGTAAAGCGCCGGCGGCTTCGCACGCACGACCGTCTGTTCGCTCTCGCTGGAATCAGAAGCCTTTTCAACAACGGTATCGTTTGGATTGAACTCGCCGGAAGGAAAGGCGGGCGCTGTGCGCGCGGGATCGACGCGCGGCGTTACCATCGTGTGGCCGCTCTCCGTCTCATCCCACACAGCCTGCACGCGAAACTCGCCTTTGTTGAGCGTCCCATCAACACGCAACTCGACCGCAAATGATTTCACCGCGAGCTGCGTCTGTCCGCTGAGCTCGCGCGCGCGTTCCGACAAAACGTGAAACAGACCTTGTTCGAGCCCGCGACGTTTGTCGCCCTGCCACTCTTTGTCGTCGTCGGGACTGAGATAGACGATGTACTCGCGGGGAATGTAGGTTGGGCCACCCGGCGGCGTGAACATCTCGCGCTGCATCGCGGCCTCGACCTCGCGCGCGATCTTCACCAGAAACTCTTCCCAAACGCGACGCGGCTTCGCGTGCTCGTCGGCGGCTTCGAGCAGGTCTTCACCCGTCTCGCCGTCGATCCATTTTCTTATCGATTCAAGGAGTCCCAATTTCTGCTTCTCCCGAAAAAAAGTTAATCAAACCTCACGTACCGCCTGTTGATCCAGCCGCGGTCGGCCGAATAGGGATCGGTCTTGGGGCGCGCGTGCTCTACGACCTGCACTTCGAACCAGTTGTTGTCCGCACTCAACACCTTCACCTTTGAGCCCGACTCCGCAAGCCCGATCGGTCCCTGGGAAACGTTGGCGACGGGACGAAGGTTCACGTCCGTAGTCGTCACGCCTTCACGACCTATCGGCACTTCTTCGACGGGCGTCGTTGTTGTCGTTCGCGGCAGAT
>DASXXL010000597.1:0-4605 GCA_036503085.1 Pyrinomonadaceae bacterium
CGGGAGCGGGCCGTGATCTCGTCCATCATCTGGTTGAAGCCGGCGGCAATTTCACCGAGCTCGTCGTCGCGATAGACGGGCGAGCGCGCGGTGAGATCGCCGTGGCGAGCGTCGTTCATCGTCTGCACGATGTCTTTCACGGGTTTGCGGAAAAAATAGACAAAGATGAAATACAGCAAGGCGACTGACGTGATCACGCCGCCGATCAGGATCAGGTTGTAGTCGCGATGCAGGCGACTGACGAGCTGGCGGTGATCGCTCTTGAGCACGAGCGCTTTGATCGTGCCGCTGTGTTGGGAGTTTTGCACAGGCGCCGTAATCAGCCAGTAATCACCATTGTTCCAATTGATCTCGCTCGACGATGCGGCCGCAGTTGAATCGCCGGTGTCCCAAGCCGCGAGCAGATTGCTCGTACCCGAAGCAGTCGTGGCGACGAGTTGCGGCCCGGAGGGTTGATCTTCGTAAACGTCGATCTGTTTGAAGTCGCGCCGCGAACTTATGACGAGCTGCATCTCCTGCTGAATGTCCGCGATGTCCGAAAAATAGTCGTACTGGGCGATGCGATCGCGGAGCGCGAGCGTTTGGCTGAGCGCGTTGTCGTAATGGTCCTTTTCGATCAGCGAGCGGACGCGGCTGTTGTGCAGGTACGACGACGCCAGCACGATGAGCGTCATCGAGCCGGTGACGAGCAGGAGAATCTTTTGTTGGAGGTTAAGTCGCCGCAGCATGGTTGCGAAAGAGCGCGGGCAAATTCTATGCAAGATCGAATTGTGAGGTTGTGTTGCGGTTTCGGAATCTCGCCGGGCTGGACCGTGTGGCTTTTTTGCCGCGCGGGGTAAAAGAGCCTCACTCCCCGTCTTACAAGGCCTTACAAGATCGCCCCATATAGAGGCAAAACGGTCACTGAGCTCGTGGCGCAGTGTTTTCTAAGGGCGATCGCATGGACGAGCCAACGCCGCCGGAAGAACCTACTGAACCACGGGAGGAGGCTACTGAATCTCGGAACGCAGACGAACCGCCGCCACCCGTGGTCCGACAAGTGCGCAAACGAAGTCGCAGACGTTGGATCGTGCTCATCATCCTGCTGATCGTGGTCCTCGCCGGATTTCTCATCTTTCAACGTCGCAAGCAAAGCGGAGTGGCCGTTGTCAAAGCGGCCAACGCACCGCCGGGAGTCTCGATCACCACTGCCGTCGTGCAGGAGGGCAGCATTGGCGTTTACCTCAACGCGCTCGGTTCCGTCGCGCCTTTGCAAACAGTGACTGTGAAGAGCCGCGTTGACGGTCAGTTGATGAAGGTCAATTACCGGGAAGGACAGATGGTGAGGCAGGGAGACGTGCTCGCGGAGATCGATCCGCGGCCCTTTCTGGCGGCGCTGACGCAAGCACAGGGCGTGTTCGATCGTGACAACGCGCTGCTGGAAAACGCGAACGTCGACCTCGCGCGTTACCAGCTTGCTTACAGCAAAAATGCGATTCCGAAACAGCAGCTCGACACGCAAGTCGCGACGGTTCATCAGTACGAAGGCGTCGTCAAAAACGATCAGGGGCAGCTCGAGAATGCGAAGGTACAGCTTGGCTACACGCAGATAACCTCGCCGATCTCGGGACGCGTCGGCCTGCGGCTCGTCGATCCCGGCAACATCGTGCACGCGTCGGACACGAACGGGATGCTGGTGATCACGCAACTGCAACCGATCAGCGTGCTCTTCAGCGTCGCCGAAGATTACCTGCCGCAAATTCGCCAGCAGTTGCGCCGTGGCAACCGGCTCGTTGTCGATGCGTTCGATCGCACGCAACAAACGAAACTGTCGTCCGGCGTTTTGCTGACCTTTGACAACGAGATCGACACCACCACCGGCACGATCAAACTAAAGGCGACGTTTCCGAACGCGGACAGCGCGCTGTTTCCTAACCAATTCGTCAACGCGCGTTTGCTGCTCGACACTGAGCGTAACGTGATCCTCACGCCTAACGCGGCGATTCAACGCAACGCGCAGGAAGCATTTGTCTATGTCGTGAAGCCGGATCAAACGGTCGCGATGACGAGCGTCACCCCGGGCACGACTGACGGCAACGTCACTGCGGTCGAAGGGTTGAATGCGGGAGACGTTGTCGCGGTCGATGGTTTCGACAAACTGCAAAACGGAGTGAAGGTCAACGTGCGCGCCGCGAATGGAGCCTCGGGAGGATCGGGAACTTCGGGAGCGTCGGGGCCAAGGAAGGGAACGCGATGAGTCCGTCGCGGCCGTTCATTCTGCGGCCAGTTGCGACGTCGCTGTTGATGGCGGCGATCTTGTTGGCGGGCATCGTTGCTTATCGACAGCTTCCCGTTTCGGCTTTGCCGGAAGTCGATTATCCGACGATCCAGGTGATCACTTTTTATCCCGGCGCGAGTCCGGACGTGATGGCGTCCGCGGTCACTGCGCCGCTCGAAAGACAGTTCGGCCAGGTGCCCGGCCTGAACCAGATGACTTCGACGAGTTCTGGTGGCAGCTCGATCATCATTTTGCAGTTTTCGCTCGATCTGAACATCGACGTAGCCGAGCAGGAAGTGCAAGCGGCGATCAACGCGGCGTCGAATTTCCTGCCCAACGATCTGCCGGCGCCGCCGATCTACAGCAAGTCGAACCCCGCTGACGCGCCGGTGCTGACACTCGCGCTGACGTCCAACTCGATTCCATTAACGCAAGTCGAAGATCTCGCCGACACGCGGCTCGCGCAAAAGATCTCGCAACTGCCGGGCGTTGGTTTGGTGAGCATCAGCGGCGGCCAGAAACCCGCGGTGCGCATTCAGACGAATCCGACGGCGCTGTCGTCGTATGGTCTCAGTCTCGAAGACGTGCGCACGGCGTTACAGCAAACGAGCGTCAACCAGGCGAAGGGAAACTTCGATGGTCCAAAGCAGTCGTACCAGATCGACGCCAACGATCAGTTGCTCTCCAGCAAAGACTATCGCTCGGTCATCGTCGCTTATCGCAACGGCGCGCCGGTCGTGTTGTCGGACGTTGCGTCGGTGATCGACGGCGCGGAAAACGTGCGGCAGGCAGCGTGGATGAACAACGTGCCGGCGGTAATCGTCAACATTCAACGACAGCCCGGCGCGAACATCATTCAGGTTGTGGATCGCGTGAAAGCGCTGTTGCCGCAGTTACAGACGACGTTGCCGCCGGCGGTGCAGGTCTCGGTTTTGACCGACCGCACGATCACAATTCGCGCGTCAGTCAAAGACGTGCAGTTTTCGCTCATGCTGACGATCGCGCTCGTTGTGATGGTGATCTTTCTGTTCCTGCGCAATCTGTCGGCGACGATCATTCCGAGTGTGGCGGTGCCGCTGTCGCTCGTCGGCACGCTCGCGGTGATGTATCTGCTCGGCTACAGCCTTAACAATTTGACACTGATGGCGCTGACGATCTCGACCGGCTTCGTCGTTGACGACGCGATCGTGATGATCGAGAACATCGTTCGCTATCTCGAAGCGGGCGATACGCCGATGGAAGCGGCGCTAAAAGGCGCGGAGCAGATCGGTTTCACGATCGTGTCGCTGACGATCTCGCTGATCGCGGTGTTGATTCCGTTATTGTTCATGGGCGACATCGTCGGGCGTTTGTTCCGCGAGTTTGCGATCACGCTGAGCGTGACGATTCTGGTTTCGGCAGTCGTTTCGCTGACACTGACGCCGATGATGTGTTCCCGGTTACTGCGCGAGCACAACCAACAGGGGCGTTTTTATCGCGCGTCGGAACGAGTTTTTGAAAGAGTGATCAATTTCTACGGCGACACGTTGCGCTGGGTGCTGCGCTACCGTGCGATCACGCTGCTCGTCGCCTTCGGCACGCTCGTGCTCACGATCGTGCTGTACGTCGTCGTGCCGAAAGGATTCTTTCCGGTGCAGGACACGGGCGTGATACAGGGCATCTCCGAAGCGTCGCAGCGCATTTCGTTTCCCGCGATGGCGGACGAGCAGCAGAAACTCGCGGAAGTCATTCTCAAAGATCCCGCGGTGGAGAGTCTCTCGTCGTTCATCGGTATCGACGGCACGAACACGACGCTCAATAGCGGTCGCATCCTCATCAACCTGAAACCGCTCGCGCAACGCAACGCGAGCGCGACCGAAGTGATGAACCGCTTGCAAAACGCTCTCGCGCAAGTCGACGGCATCACGTTGTACATGCAGCCGGTACAGGATTTAACGGTCGAAGATCGCGTGAGTCGAACCCAGTATCAATACACGCTCGAAGCACCCAACGCGAGTGACCTGAATGCCTGGACCACGCGCTTCGTCGCGGCGATGAAGACGCTGCCGCAACTTCAGGACGTCGCTACCGACCAGCAGACCAGCGCGTCGCAAACGACACTCGTCATCGATCGCGTCACCGCGTCTCGATTGGGAATCACGCCCGCCGCGATCGATCAGACGCTCTACGACGCATTCGGCCAGCGCCAGGTCTCGACGCTGTTCACGCAGTCGAACCAATACCACGTAATTCTCGAAACGTTGCCGAACTTTCAAAGCAGTCCGGCGAAGCTACAGGACATCTATGTTCGCTCGCCCAACGGCACGTCGGTCCCGCTGAGCACGTTTGCGCATTTTGAATTCGGCACG
>DASXXL010000598.1:0-2883 GCA_036503085.1 Pyrinomonadaceae bacterium
GGCGCCGGACATTGCTCAACCCTTCGGCCACGATCTGAAATAGTTCTGCGGCCAACCGATCGTTAACTTCAATCTTGCCGCGGGCCTCGACATCGACGTCAATTCCCGTAACCGAAGCAAACCTGGTAACGAAGCGTTGAATTGCCGGCAAGAGCACATCCCGCCGTTCCTCACCCGCTCGCAAGCCCCACACGTAACGTCGCATCTCGAGTAATTCCTGGCTCGTGAGTTCCAGCAGTTCTTCAACGTTATCAAGCAGGTCTGTCTCTCCCGCTCTTATTCTTTTTGCAAGGGCCGCGATGCCGAGCTGCAATCCGACGTACGGCTGGATGATGCTGTCGTGAATATCACGCGCGATGCGCTGGCGCTCCTGGTCGGCCGCATCCGACGCAAGGCCGTCGACCAACCGGATATTTTCCATGAGCGGAGTTATATGCGCCATCAATTCAATGACGAAATCTATCGTAGAAGTATCAAAACGGTTGGATCCGCCGCTAAGATACAACCGGCCGATGGGTTCGTTACGGTTATAGACAGGCACGGAAAGATAGTTGGTCGCTTCGAGCGCGCTTGCCACTCGTTCACCGATTGACGAATCTCCTTCGAGAAATTGGCGCGTAGTGACGTCGAATAATCGAGTTTGTCCATGTCCATCCTTGCGGTGAATCACCGCACAGTGCGGGTAGGGGAGGAGAAACAGAGTCGCCGCCTCGGCGCCGAGTATCGGAGGTGAGGCGCCACTTGGGTGACCGCCGCGTCTTATCCGATATATATGGTATGCGCCGGCGCTCTCTTTCGCCGGCAGTAACAACAGCGCCCCGTCGGCATCATAAAAGGCCCGCAGCCGTTCCAGCACCGCGTTGATTGTGCGATCGATCCCGAAGCGTGGATTGGAAAAAACGGCCACGTCCTTGAGCAGTTGTAGGCGGTCCCGCAAATTGATCCTGAATCCACCCCAACGTGAGATCAGGTAGCCGAGTATGAGCAGTTGAAACGGCCGCAGCATAAATCGATTCAGCTCAAAGTCCGGACGCTGCGGCGTGGTTATGACACCAACGATTGTGAAGAGAACAGCGGAAGCAAGAGTTAGCTGTAATCCGGCTTTATAACCCCAGCCGAACGAAGCGACGAGTATGGCGAAGAAGAAGTAATTAAAAAATATCGTACTCGTGCCACTGCTCAACGACGTCAGCAGCAGAAACCAAATCATGTCGGCCCAGTGCATGTGTTGCGCCGGGATCAAGTCGCCGCGACGAACAGATAAAACCAACACGACTGCGCTGTAGATCGTATAGGCCGCCAAGACAGTGTAAGTAAGGCCGACGAGGCGATCGGGTTCAGTGGGATCGATAAGAATTACAACCAGCGCGGTAGCGGCGAGTATCAGACGCATCGTCGATACAAGCCGCAGATCGACCCACTGCTCCGATACAGGGTCTCCGTGAGACTGGCCGTTGTTATTCAGGCTGGTATTCTCCCGAGTTCCAAGTTAGCCGTGGATTGGCCAACGCTTTCAGCGTTCCATCTGACTTGGGAGCGCAGGCGTCTCGCCTGCAAGGCTGCGAACGGGCGCTCTCCCGTGCGTTTGCAGGCGAGACGCCTGCGCTCCCAGGTAATTACGGCACTAGCAAACGCCTTCGGCGTTCAAACTTGGCGCTACGCTTTTTTATTTATGACTTCGGCGCGAAGTAGCCGACGCGAGTATGGCTTTGGTAAGCGGGGTTCGTCATCTCCACGCGCACGCGGCGGAAACTGCCATCACGCGCCTTATTCAACGGCGTATAGTAGATCGCGTACTGGTGACGCAACTCTTCCGCTACTTCCGCATACGTGGCTTCAAGACCGGCAAAACTTTGCGGCTTGTACAAACGACCACCAGTCGCGGCCGTGAGTTGGGCCAGCATCTGTTCGCTTAAATCCAGAACGCGCAGCCCTTCGCGCAGGTCGTCGATGCGGAGTTGATTGAAGCGCACCGCGGAGTCGGAGCCATTCATTAACGCGTCCAACTCAGACCGTTTGCTGGCCCGCGAGATTTCAGTGTTACTCACCACGTAAACACTGACCTGCGCTTTCAACAACGATTGCAAAGCGTCTTCGAGGGTCGAAGTTCCACGCCCACTATCGATACCGTCCGACAACACGATCACAGCGCGGCGTGATTTCGTGGCGCCAAACTGCTCGCGTGAAGCGAGCAACAACGCGTCGTTGAAGCGCGTGAACATTCCCGGTTCGATGCGGCCCAACGCGCGGTGCAACTGAAAACGACTCTTGGTCCAATCTTGTAACAGCTCGATGCGATCGTCGAATTTGATGAGGCTGATCCGATCGTCACTGTCGAGTTTCGTGGCAAACCCTTCGGCTGCGCGCCGGAAATCGTCGATGTTGGCCGCAACGGAAGAGGATGCGTCAACCATCAATACGACGTCGACCGGAACCTGCCGCAGCGCGAGGTCGCTCAACGGCTGCATACGATCGTTTTCGAAAACACGAAAATCGTTACGCGTCAGATCGCTCACCAAGCGGCCGCTTGCATCGCGCACAGTTACCGGAATCATCACCTCCGTAGTGTTTACGGAAATAACGTCACCGGGAGTAACTTCCTGTTCCTCACGCTTCTGCCGCAAAGTCGGCACTGGAGGCGGCGCGCCAAGTGAATCTACCGCGGAGGGAGTTGGAGTCGGGGTTGGTTTTGGCTTTGACGAACGCGGCGAGGTCCGCTTCTGCGCGGTTGTAATCAAGGCGCTCGGCATCACGAAAAGTGCCGCGAGAGTGAACAGCAGCACGATCGCCCGCAATTTACTCTTACTGATGCAGATCATCTGAAAATTAGAAAGACTCAATTACGCCGCGTTTCCTGGGAGCGCAGGCGTCTCGCCTGCAAAC
>DASXXL010000599.1:0-4139 GCA_036503085.1 Pyrinomonadaceae bacterium
TTACTTCGGACTGCGCAAGATTTATGACGGTTGGCAAGCTCCCCGCGATCCGCAGACGGGAGCGTTCACTGGCGGCTTGCAAGGCGCCGACGCGCATTACAAGAAGCTCAGCGAGAAGTTTGGTTATCCGATTCCTGTGCCGGAGAACCTGATCAATCAGATTGGTTATCAGTATCTGGGTAACGGACAGCCGGACGAAGCGATCGCGGCGTTCAAGGCAAACGTTGAGCGTTATCCGGGATCGGCGAACGTTTACGATAGTCTGGCCGAAGCTTATGAGCGCGGCGGGCGCATTGATCTGGCGGAACCACTTTACGACAAGGCGCGCGTGCTGGGTCAGCAGAACAACGACCCGAACGCGGCGATTTACAAAGCGAACTACGACCGCGCGCACGCCAAGCTGAAAGAAACCGAAACAACCAAGAAGCAGTAGGTTTCCCAAAGCCGGTCGCTATTTAAGGGCGGAAACCCAAGCAGTACGCGAGCCAGTATTCGCATTGCGCGGTAGTTTTGTGTCACAAGCGCGGGCGCGAAGGTGTTTGTGTTATAAGCAATACTCAAAACTGAAACACTCCGAAGAGCGCAGTTACGAACAAGCCGGCGAGTTCGAACAAGCCGGCGAGTTCGAACAAGGCCGGCTGATTCCAACGAGGAGAAGCGCGTATGAACAGCATTTCTCAGGACGTCCGCTACAGCGTGCGTAGGCTGCTGAAGGACAAAGCGTTCACCATCGTCGCGGTGTTGACCGTTGCGCTCGGCATCGGCGTCAACACCGCGATGTTCAGCGTGCTGAATACGTTTCTCTTTCGCTCGCTACCGTATCCCGAGCCCAGCCGCCTCGTCAGAATCTTTCGCACCTCGCCGCATTCGCAGAGTTGGCCGCACTCGAACGCGAACTTCTTCGACCAACACGATCAGAACACCGTCTTCGAGAAGATGGCGGCCTACAACTTCGTCAGCCGCAACCTCACCGAACAGGGCCAGACTGCGGAACGTTTGCTCAGTCTCGCAGCAACCGCCGATTTCTTTCCCATCCTGGGAGTCGCGCCAGCACGCGGCCGCGTGTTCAAGGCGGAAGAGTTTGAACCCGGAGCTGACAACGTCATCGTCCTGAGCGATCGTTTTTGGGCGCGCCGCTTTGGCAGCGACCCAAACATCATCGGGCGCAGAATTCAGCTCGACGGAAAGACAGTCGAGATAATCGGCGTGATGCCGCCCGGCTTCGAACATCCGATCCTGTGGGGACCGATCGATATCTGGCAGCCACTCGCGTTTTCTCAGAAAGACAAGGCCGCCCGCAACAGAAACTATCTCTCCGAATTTGGCCGGCTCAAGCCGGGTGTCACGATTCAGCAGGCGGAGCAAAGCATGATCACTCTCGCCGCGAACATCGGTAAGCAGAATAAATCGAACGAAGGCGAGAGCCTGCGACTCGAGCCGCTGCAACGATCCATGTCTGACAACATCGGCAGAACAGTCATGTGGTTTACCTTCGGACTCGCGGGTTTTGTTTTGCTGATCGCTTGCGCCAACCTCGCAAATCTTCAACTCGTGCGCACCGCGGCTCGAGCGCGCGAACTCGCGGTACGCGCCGCACTCGGCGCCGCTCGTTGGCGACTGCTGCGACATTCGCTTACCGAAAGCATCGTTGTCGCATTAATCGGCGGTGTAATCAGTCTGGCGATCGCGCTGTGGGCCGTTCGCTTCATCAGCAATCGTATGTTCGATCAATTGCCTGGTGCGAGCGTGCAACTCGACTACAGAGTGTTTGGTTTCGCACTGTTGTGTTCAATCGTAACCGGAGTGCTGTTCGGCACAGTTCCGGCATGGCTCGCCTCGCGCACTGATCTGAATCTCACCCTGCGAGAGAACTCACGCGGCTCTACTGCCGGACGCTCGCAAAACCGCATGAGATACATGCTCATCATCGGCGAAGTGGCGTTTGCGATGGTGTTGCTGGCAGCGGCCGGATTGTTTTTGAGTGGCTTGCATCGCTTCATCAATGCAGATCCGGGCTGGCAAGTTGATGGACTGCTGACCGCACAAATGACTTTGCGCGGTGAGAAGTATGCCGACCCCGAACAATGCACTGCTTTCGTAAACGAGTTCGAGAATCGGCTGCGTGCGCTGCCCGGTGTGGAGCATGTCGGGATTGGCAGCTCGCAGCCGGTTTATGGTTTCAACAGCAGCAGTGCATTTGTGATCGAAGGGCGGCCCGAGCCTGCGCGCGATAAGCTGCCGGAGATGTTTTTCGAATCGGTGAGCAGCGACTACTTCGAGACACTCGGCGCTCGTATTCAACAAGGGCGCGCATTCAACGCCGGCGACGTGGCCGATCATCCGCGCGTCGTCATCATTAACGAAGCAACTGCGCGTACGTTCTGGCCCAACGAGAGTCCGGTTGGCAAACGCCTCACGAATCCCGGCGAAAAGAAAGAGGAGTATTTCGAAATCGTCGGCGTGGTGAATGACCTGAAGTTTCCCGGGTCGCTCGGAGAGCCGTACACGCGTTTTGAGGCGTTCCTTCCCATGACGCAGGGCGCTCCCCCATTTCTGACGATTCTCTTGCGCACCTCAGCGAAGGCCGAAGCGCTCGGCAACAGTTTGCGCAACACGGTTGCGGCGATCGATCCGAGCCTGCCTGTTTACCGCATTCGCACCGCGAGAACTACGGTCGATCAAGGTCTCGGCAGTATCTCCTTACTGGGAAGTTTGCTCGGCGCGTTTGCGACCGTGGGAGTGATTCTGGCGGCGATCGGAATTTACGGCGTCGTGTCTTACACGGTGGTCCAACGCACCGGCGAACTCGGCATTCGCATGGCGCTCGGCGCGCAACGTGGCGACGTGCTGTGGCTGGTATTGGGTAAAGGCGCGCTGTTGGTTTTGATCGGCGCGGTCTTGGGCGTCGCGGGTGCTTACGGAGTTTCGCGATTGCTGGTGTCGCTGATCCCATCCCTGCCGACACGCAATCCGATGGTGCTCGCACTCACCGGAGTTGGTCTCGTCGCTGTGGCCCTTGTGGCCTGTTACATTCCGGCGCGGCGCGCTACGAGAGTGGATCCGCTCGTGGCGCTGAAGTCGGAATAAGTGGTATTTCTCACTCCACCTCACGCACTGTAGTTTCGGTCAGACACTATCAGACCAACGAAACTGGCTTTGCCCTTAAAAGTCGGTTGCGAATTGATTTCTCTGTGTCTCTGTGTCTCTGTGGTTGGTTTTCGCTAGCAAATTATTAACCACAGAGACACAGAGGCACAGAGAAGAGTGCATTCGTTGAGTTTTGGGGCAAAGCTAATCCCCCGACCGAATCCACTACAGATCAGGGGTCTGTCTATGCAAAAAGTGAATAAGTTGATCGTCGTCAGTGCATTGCTGTGCCTCATCGCGGTCTGGCTCGTGATCCAGCCATCTCGTAAAGCGGCTGCGAGCCAGGCAAACCAAGTCCTTTCGGCGTCATTTGCGCTGAGGGTCCTATCAACTACCGGAGAGTCGCCGCTCGAGTTGAGGATGTTTACGACTGCCGTAAAAACCGACTCCAGCGGCAGCATTATTACGGGAACCACGAGCGATCCGGTCAAGAACATTGTCGGAGCGGAGCCGGCTGGCGAACGCGCCGGACTGCAGCGCTTTACGAAGATCATGTATGGCGCGAGTTATATCGACGGCCGGCCCGATCCAGGGACGCGAATCGATCCGAACAATCCCGCAGTCAAGAGTGGTAGTCAGAAGTGGCCGAACCGGAAACAGCCGTTTCGCAGCGAACCTCGCGCCTTGGCTCTTACGGCTGACGGTCGAAAGCTGTACGTCACTCTGCCAGGCCGTGAAGGTTATCCCGACTGGCGAGTGGCTGCCGTGGACACAGTGAACAGACGTGTTCTCTCGTGGATCGATCTTCGGCCGCAAGGCGTGACAAAGGGATTAAGACCAATCAGCGTTAGAGTCGCGCCACTAAATACGGCGATCTATCGCAACGCTTACGCGGTCGTGCTGAACCAATACGCAAACTTCGCGAGCGTAATCGACACCTCTACCGACACTCTCATCGGCATTTTCGAAACCGGCTTCTACGGCGAAAAAGCGCTCTTCAATAGCAATGGGACGCGGCTGTACGTTACTGATCGATTCAAAGATGAAGTGCG
>DASXXL010000600.1:0-6099 GCA_036503085.1 Pyrinomonadaceae bacterium
GGTGTGTCGAGTCCCTTGTCCTCGGTCTGAACATGATAAACGACGCCATCATGTTCGATGTCTGTATTGAATCCGGTAATCACAGTTGCAAGGACTGCGTTCTTTCCTCAAGGAGTCACGTGATAAAAGCCACTTGGGAAGCGGCTTTTCCTGAACGGTAACATAAGCATTTTTTCACGGTCAATCAGCATTTTTTCTGCGTCGATCAAACGTCGAATCGGTGCCCGATCGGCGTCTGTAGTGTTGCTTGACACACATGATCAGTTCCCGTAGCATCACGCTTGTACAATGATTCTCAAGCTAATGACTGAGCGGGAAGGGAGCGCCTGAGATGCCGTTTCGTCTCTACGACTACCTGCCCATCCTGCTGATGTTCATCGTTGCCGCGGGTTTTGCCGTGGGCAACGTGCTCCTGTCTCAGTTCGTCGGCCAACGTAAGCGAACCAGAACAAAGCTGATGCCTTACGAGTGCGGCAAAGATCCGGTCGGGTCTGCGCGCGAGAGGTTCTCGGTTAAGTTTTACCTGATCGCGATGATCTTCATCCTCTTCGATATAGAGGTGATCTTCCTCGTGCCGTGGGCGGCTGTGTTCAAGACGTTGATCGCGCAGGGCGCGGCGATGCGTTGGTTCGCGTATCTCGAGATGATGGTGTTTGTCGGGCTGCTGCTCGCCGGCTACATCTACATTGTTAAGAAAGGTGCTTTTGATTGGAGCGAGCGGGCGCGGCGCGAGGCCGAAGCGGAAGCCAGGGCGCTGCATGATTTGGAAGAGCGGCGTGCGCAACGCGCAGCCTGAGGAGGTTTTTCTCTGTGTACCTCTTTGTTCTCTGTGTCTCTGTGGTTTACTTCCCTGCCATATTTCTAACCACAGAGACACAGAGAACACAGAGGTACACAGAGAAGCAAGGTAGTTTATGGGTCTCGAAAACGTAATTGCCGAAGCTTTACCTGAAGTCCTGACGACGCGGCTCGACTCCTTGATTAACTGGGCACGCAAGTCATCGCTTTGGCCGGCGACGTTTGGTCTTGCCTGTTGCGCGATTGAGATGATGAATGCGACTTCATCTCGCAACGACCTCGCGCGCTTCGGCGCGGAGGTATTTCGCGCGAGCCCGCGCCAGGCGGACGTGATGATCGTCTCGGGACGCGTGTCGCGCAAGATGGCGCCGGTGCTGCGACGCATCTACGACCAGATGCCCGAACCGAAGTGGGTGATTTCGATGGGCGCGTGCGCCACGTCGGGCGGCGTGTTTGATAACTACGCCATCGTTCAGGGCGTCGACAAGATCGTGCCGGTTGATGTTTACATTCCCGGCTGTCCACCGCGACCGGAAATGCTGGTGCACGCGGTGATGATGCTGCAGGAAAAAGTTTCGAAGGACAGCGCGCGCGATCGCCGGGACGTGCCGGAGGAAGAGGCGCGCGAAGCAGTGCCGCCGGGCACGCTGCCGGTGACTGACGGTTCGAGCGCGCTGAAGGATGCGCTGCAAGAGTCGCGGCCTTACACGATAGCCTCCAGACACGAGCGGCGGCGTTCTTCCTAAGAGAGTAGAGCAACGAGTGCGGATGGCAGAGCAGCCCGATAACAAAGAAACAAATCCAATTCCAAGTTTAGAAGCTGCCGCGCCGTCACCGTTGGTGGCGGCGTTGCAGCATCAACATGCGGAATGGGTCGTCGACGTGATCGAAGCGTTCAACGAGATCACGATCGTAGTGCCGCGCGAATTCATCGTGGCAGCGTGTTCGTATTTGAAGACCGCGCCCGAGACGCGCTTCGATTTTCTAGCGGACATTTGCGGCGCGGATCGCGGTGTCGAGGAAGAGCCGCGCTTTGAAGTCAACTACCATCTCTTCTCTACCACGAAACATCACCGGCTGCGTCTGAAGGTTTTATTGAATGAAGAAGACCCGCACGTTCCGACCGTGACGGGCGTGTGGCGCACTGCGAACTGGCACGAGCGCGAGACGTTCGATCTGTTTGGCGTGATCTTCGATGGTCATCCGGATCTGCGTCGCATCCTGCTGCCTGACGATTGGCAGGGACACGCGTTGCGCAAAGATTTTCCGTTGCGAGGCTACGAGCCTTATAGCTTGAAATAAACGAAGATGAGTTCTGCCGTAAATATTCCACCCCAGTTCGAAGTCGTCGATCGTCCGCTCGACACGCAGATGACGCTCTCGATGGGACCACAACACCCGTCGACGCACGGCGTGCTGCGTCTCGAGCTCGTGCTCGACGGCGAGTTGGTGGTGAAGGCGACGCCCGACATCTTCTATCTCCACACCGGCATGGAGAAGCTCTTCGAGTACAAGAAGTATCAGCAAGGCATTGTGATCACCGACCGGATGGACTATCTGAATCCGCTCGGCAACAACCTCGCCTACTGCATGGCCGGCGAGAAGCTGCTCGGCCTTGAGATTCCCGAACGCGCACAAACGATTCGCGTGTTGATGTGCGAGTTGCAACGCATTGCTTCGCACCTGGTCTGGCTCGGCACGCACGCGCTCGACAGCGGCGCGATGACGGTCTTCTTCTACTGTTTCCGCGAACGCGAAAAGATTTTGAACTTGATCGAAGCCGCTTCGGGTGGACGTTTGACTCCATCCTACTTCCGCATCGGCGGCTTGATGATGGACCTGCCGGCGGGTTTCGAAAATCGTTGCAAACAGTTTCTCAACGACTTTCCGAAAGCCGTCGACGAGTTTCATACGCTGTTGTCGGGTAACAGGATCTTTCAGAAACGCACGCAGGGCATCGGGCGCATCTCGGCGGAAGACGCGATCGACTGGGGACTGTCTGGTCCATGTTTGCGTGGCAGCGACGTCAATCTCGACATCCGCCGCGCGAATCCGTATTCGGGTTATGAGAACTACGATTTCGAAGTGCCGACCGAACCGGACGGTGACGTGTGGGCGCGTTACATGGTGCGGATGCGCGAGATGAAGGAGTCGCACAAGATTTGCGGTCAGGCGTTGTCGCGCTTGAAACCCGGGCCGGTGAAAGCTGATGCGCCAAAAGTCGTGCTGCCCGATCGCGAAGCGATGAAGAGTCACATGGATGCGTTGATTCATCACTTCCTGATCGTTGCCGAAGGTTTTGATGTGCCGGCGGGCGAGGTTTATCACCCGATCGAGGCGTCGAAGGGCGAGCTTGGTGTTTACATGAGATCGGACGGCGGGCCGAAGCCGAGTCGCGTTCACTTCCGCGGACCGAGTTTTGTGAATCTGTCGGCGTTGCCGGTGATGTCGGAAGGCGAGATGGTCGCGGACGTGGTCGCGATCATCGGCTCAATCGACATTGTGCTTGGAGAGGTCGATCGGTGAGCACTCAGCCAACACAGATAACACGGATTGGGCCACTGTCGCAGCCGGTGTCGCTCGGCGTGGATCCGGCGACGTTCTCGCCGGAAGTCGAGGCGGAGATTGATCGGCATCTGGCGAAGTATCCGGTGGCGCGTTCGGCGATTTTGCCGTTGATGTTCATCGTGCAGCGCGAGCGCGGCTATCTCGATCCGCCGGGCGTGCTGTATCTCGCGAACCGTTTGAAGGTGCGCGTGACGGACATCTGGGAAGTCGCGACGTTCTACTCGATGATTCACACGGAACCGATCGGCAAGTACCACATTCAGGTCTGCCGAACGTTGTCGTGCAAGATTCGCGGCGCCGGCGCAGTCACCGAGCATTGTTCGAAGAAGTTGGGAATCAATGTGGGCGGGACGACAACTGATGGTCGTTTCACGCTTTCGGAAGTCGAGTGTCTCGGCTCGTGCGGCACGGCGCCTATGATGCAGATCAACTTCGACTACCACGAGAACCTGACGCCCGAAAAGATCGATCAAGTGCTGGACGCGCTGCCGTAACCGACAGTTTGTTTGCCGGGACCGCAGGCGTCTCGCCTGCTTGTGTTCGCAGGCGGCGTGTTGCGGAAATGCAGGCGGGACGCCTGCGGTCCCAGTGGTCTTAAAAGTTTTATGCGTATCGAAGCCATCGGTTGTGAACCACTGCAACTCCGGCGAGTTCATCTCGAGAACTCGCGCAGTCTCGATGTGTATCGCCGCAACGGCGGTTATGAAGCGATTAAGAAAGTCCTCGACAGCATGTCGCCGGACGACGTAATCAACGAAGTGAAGAAGTCTGCTTTGCGCGGCCGCGGCGGCGCGGGCTTCCCGACCGGAATGAAGTGGAGCTTCGTGCCGAAGGATTCGCCGAAACCGAAATACGTCGTCTGCAACGCCGACGAATCGGAGCCCGGCACGTTCAAGGATCGTTACCTGATGGAACGCGATCCGCACATGCTGATCGAAGGCATGTTGATCGCCGCCTACGCGCTGAACGCGAAAACGAATTACATCTACACGCGCGGCGAGTACAGATACCTGATCGACATCATGGACGTCGCGCTGGAAGAAGCGCGCGCCGCGGGCCTCGTCGGCAACAACATTCTCGGCTCAAACTTCTCCTGCGAGATTCACACGCACACAGGCGCCGGCGCTTACATCTGCGGCGAAGAAACCGCTTTGCTGAGTTCGCTCGAAGGACTGCGCGGCCATCCGCGCATGAAACCGCCCTTCCCTGCCGTCTCCGGTTTGTATGCGTCTCCAACTGTCGTGAACAACGTCGAGACGCTGACCGCCGTGCCCGACATCATCAAAATGGGCGGCGAGGCTTATCAAAAACTCGGCACTGAAAAGAGCGGCGGTACGAAGCTGTGGTCCGTCTCCGGTCACGTGAACCTGCCCGGCGTTTACGAACTGCCGATGGGCTACGACGACATGGAGAAGTTTATCTTCGAAGACTGCGGCGGCATGCTCGACGGCAAGCAGTTGAAGGCTGTGATTCCGGGAGGTTCCTCGGTTTACATCATGCGCGCCGATCAGATCGTCGGCAAGGACGTGCGCCTGGATTATGAAGGTCTGGTGGCGGCGGGTTCGAGTGTCGGCTCGGGCGGTTTCATCGTGATGGACGAAACCGTTGATGTGTTTGAATCGACGAAGAACTTGACCGAGTTTTACAAACACGAATCGTGCGGCTGGTGTACGCCGTGCCGCGAAGGCACCGACTGGCTGGTGAAAGTTTTCAAACGGATCGAAAGCGGCGCGGGACGACCGGAAGATGCGCAGTTGATGCTCGACCTTTGTGACAACATCGAGGGCAAGTCGTTTTGCCCGCTCGGTGATGCGGCGTCGTGGCCCATCCAATCGGCCATCAAGAGATTTCCGGAAGACTTTAAGAAGAGATTGGCCACGGACAACACGGACGGACACAGACAGGGTAAATGATTTCTCCGTGTAGGTCCGTGTAGTCTGTGGCAAAAACATAATGGCGACGGAATTAGCTAAGCTCACTATCAACGGGAAAGAGTTCGAGGTCCCGAAAGGGGCACGTCTGATCGACGTGTGCCGCGACAAGGGTTTCGACATCCCCTCGTTCTGTTATTACGCAGACCTCGCGTTGCAAGCATCGTGTCGCATGTGCCTCGTGCGCATCGAGAAGATGCCGAAGCTGCAAACCTCCTGCACCATCACCGTCACCGACGGCATGGTCGTCACCACGCAAAGCGAAGAGATCGAAAAAGCGCAGCGCGGCATGACGGAATTTCTGCTCGCCAATCACCCCCTGGATTGTCCCGTTTGCGATCGCGGCGGCGAGTGTGAGTTGCAGGAGATGACGTTTGACTGGGGCGGTCTCGAAGAGCGCTTCACCGAACAGAAAAACTACGCCGCCGAGCGTTATCTGTCTCCGATGGTGGCGAACGATCCGCAACGCTGCATTCTCTGCAAACGCTGCACGCGCGTCTGCGACGAGTGGATGGGCGAAGAGGCGATCGAGGCCGGCGGCCGCGGCGCACACACGGTGATCGGCACTTATCTCGGTTGGCTCGATTGTTCGCAGTGCGGCAACTGTATCGAGGTTTGTCCGACCGGAACGTTGCTCGACGCCACTTATCGTCACCAGACGCGGCCGTGGGAACTGGCCCAGACAATCTCGACCTGTAACTACTGTTCCGATGGTTGCCAGATGTCGATCGGTTCGCGCAGCGGCGAAGTGCGGCGCGTGGTCGCGCGCGATCGTTACGTGAACGGAATCAACGGCGAGTTT
>DASXXL010000601.1:0-2070 GCA_036503085.1 Pyrinomonadaceae bacterium
ACCGATCGCCAGGGCAAGTTCGTCGCGAAGGTCACGCCGGGCCGTTATGGAATTAAAGCGATCGCGACCGGATTCGGTGAAGTCGCTTTCAACGCGGTCGACGTGCAGGCGTCGCAGGAGCTGGTCTACAAGTTCAATCTCGAACCGGTTGGTTACGGCAACACGTTGCCCGAACGTCGGCGCGATCGTGACGACGTGAAGTGGACGCTGCGCTCGGCGCAAACACGACGTTCGATTTTCCAGGTTGATGGAACCGAAGACCCAACCGTTCGCGCGGTTGCTGATGCCGAAGCCGCGAAGGAGAGCGCGCCGGAAGCTCAACCCGAGTCGGCAAATTCCAGCTCGCGGATTCACGGCGTCATTGAAAACTACTTCGCGACGAATGGCTTTTCTTCTCCGTACGTCGGCCTTAACTTCGCTGTGTCCGCACCGATTTCAGATCAAGTCGAACTCATCTTTGCCGCGCAGACAGGTTCGGAAGCTGCGCCCGAACGTCTCGAAGCGACAACGCGTTTTCGCGTCGGCGACCGGCATAAAGTAGGTGTAACTGCTTCGGGATTGCGTTATGAAGCGCCGGTTTGGACCGGCCGCAATGGCGAGCAGTCAGATCTCTCCGGTGAAATTTCCTTGCGCGCAGTCGATGAGTGGATCGTGCGCGACGGCATCGTGATCGTGATGGGCCTCGACTACTCGCGGTTCATCGGCGCGGGTGGCGCGCAGAGCTTAACGCCGCGATTCGGAATTCAGTTTGACGCGAACGCCCGGACGCGCGTGAAGGCCGCTTTTGCTTCCGGCGGCGACGAAGACGGTATTCAAAGCGTCGCGACTTTTGAAGACGAGCAGGTTGTGTTTCGTCGTCAGGCGTTGCGGCCCGTCGCTTATGTCGACGGCCAGGCAGTGCTCGAACGTAGTCATCGACTCGAGTTCGGCGTCGAGCGCGTGCTCGACAACAGTTCAAACGTTGAAGCGACCGCGTTCTTCGATACGACGAGCGGCCGCGGCGTCGGCTTGCTGAGCTTCCCGGCCACTGCGTTTTCGGGTGACGCGGGCGATGCGTTTGCGAGTGTCGCGAATCAACAAGGATCGTCGCGCGGCGTGCGCGTGGTTTACACGCGCCGCTTGAACCGCGTTTGGACCGCTTCGGCGGGTTACGCGTTCGGCCGCGGTCAACGAGTATCGAGCGAGGCTTTCTCGAGTCCGGCGGAGTTGTTCGAGAACGGGTTCTTCCAAACAGCAGCGTTACAACTGGGCGCGGGTTTTCGCAGCGGCACGCAGGTGCGCACCGTCTTCCGCTTTTCTCCCGAAGCGACGGTCTTCGCGATCGATCCGTTTGCCGGCCGGCTGGGCGTTTACGATCCCTCACTGAGCATTCAGGTCACGCAAGACTTGCCGAGCTTTGGTTTGCCCGTTCGCGCGGAAGCGATTCTCGACGCGCGCAACCTGCTCGATGCTCAGACCGCCACCGAGAACGGAGAGTTCATGACCTTCGTCGGCAACAACCGGCGCTCTGTTCGGGGCGGAATCTCGGTTAGATTTTGACCTTCCAAATTCTCGGAAAATTCCGAAAAGTTGGATTGAACTCAACAACTTAGACCCTCAGAAGCTCGGCTTTAAACCGCGCTGATCACTGGGAACATTCCTTGCCTAAAACGCTCGGATCGCCTCGTGTGAAGATTCTCGGGCGTCGTTGAGGAAGCAGTGAAAGGATCGGTACTCACAACCAAGACGTGGTTTCTGCTGATCGGAGCGGCGCTCCTGATCTCTGCCGGCGTCCTCAACTTCGCGCAGCGCGCTCGACATGAAACTCCCGCGTGGGACGGTGTCGAGTGGGTCGACACCGCAAACGGCGTAATCGCGAAAACAATTGAAAAAGGATCGGCGGCCGATCGCGCGTGGCTGCTTCCCGGCGACCGGCTCATCGGCATCGCTCTCGATGCGAATGGGCGACCCGACGAGGTCGTGCGCGCGCGCGACGTGCAGATCTATCTCGATGCGGCGCACGTCGGCGGGCAGTTGCACTACCGCATGCAGCGGCCGTCCTATCCGGTTGAAACGCAAAACTACTGGGCC
>DASXXL010000602.1:0-3431 GCA_036503085.1 Pyrinomonadaceae bacterium
TGCCGCTCGCGACCATATATGACCAGTAACTAGTTTTAGTTTTTGTCGTTGTTAACGCGCGCCTTCAGGATCTGGCGCAGCTTCATGCGCGCTTTGTGGAGCTGCGACTTTGAAGTGCCAACCGCCACCCCAAGCATCTTCGCGATCTCTTCGTGTTCGTGACCCTCGACATCATGAAGCACGAACACCGTGCGATAGCCTGGCGGGAGTTGTTTTAGAGCGTTGTCTAAAGCGATGCGATCCATCACCGGCATCGCATTCGGATTCTCAGTGCCGCGAACGATCTGCACGGGAGTCTCCCCTTCTTCAGTGGTTTTCTCCAGCTTCACGCTACGCTTGCGAAAGTGCATCAAGCACTGATTAACGACCAACCGATGCAACCACGTAGTGAATGCTGATTCACCACGGAAGCTGCCGATCTTGCGAAAGAGTTGAATGAATGCTTCCTGCGCCAAATCCTCGGCCTCCGCGGCGTTCTGCGTCATGCGGAGACAGAGCGAATACACGCGACGGCTGTGACGTTCATACAATTTCTCGAACGCCTCCATGTCGCCCTTACCGGCTTCGATCGCCAGAGCTAGATCCGAGTTTGGCGCCGGTCCGGTTTTCTTCGCGGCTGTTAAGCCGCCGTGCAAAATTGGGAAGACCTCAGAGTTAGTCATGCTGAAATACTTTGCAATCATGAGGCCACTAGGCAACCCCAAAAACTGCGGAAAATCCGCCTATTTTGCGCGCTTTTGTTGGGGATGAGTGAACGAAAGCGGGTCTTTGATACGCAAAGCGTGTATGCGTCGGATCGCATCCCAACGGAACGCAATCCGACGACAACGCTTCTGTAATTTGCAGGTTACGGACGAGCCGGCGCGGCCGTCGACGAAGACGTCGTGCTCGGCTGATTCATGCCGCGATTCACAATCATTTTCACTTCAACGCGCCGGTTCTGGGAGCGTCCCTCGGCGGTTGTATTGTCTGCCACTGCTTCCGTCTTGCCATAACCCATCGGCGTGACAAAGCGACGAAGCGGAATCTTGTGCTGCACAGCCAGATACTGCACCACAGCTTCGGCGCGCGCCTGGCTGAGGCGGAAGTTCTTCGCATCGCTGCCGGTCGAATCGGTGTGGCCGGCGACTTCAATCATGAAGGCCTTTGCACCGTCGAGCTTCGACGCGAAATCGTCCAGTTGCTGTTTGGCGTCTGGCGAAAGGACCGCGCTGTTTACCTTAAACGTGACGGCGACATTGTTCTGCACGTCGTAGTCGTCGAGCGCGGAGACACGTTCGTTGACAGCCTTGACTTCAGCCCTCGCTTCAGCCGCGACCGCATAAAGCTCGTCCATCTGTCCGGCCATGCGTTCCTGATTGGCTTCAACCGGACCGACGCGCGTGTCGGTAGTCAACGCGGCGCGCATGTCCGACTCGTTAAAGCGAATCTTGTCGGCGACGAGTTGCCCTTGATTATTGCCGCGTCCGTCAACCTCAACGATCAACCCGCGAAGAATGTCGGTAACCGGATACTTTTTGCCGCCACGGAGAAAACCACCGTTGGTTTTGATACTGGTATTGTCGGTAATAAGGACCTGATAGTCGGCGCGACTACGATCGCGAATCGTGAAAACGTCGGCGTCGCGACTAATCACCACTCCTCTGAACTTCATCTTCGAACCACTCGGAACAGAACGAAGCGCAGTGTTTGGGTTCTGGTTCGAGGTGGTCTGTGTATTTGTGAACTGCCCGAATGCGGCCGGCGCAAGTGCGAGCAGCAGGCTCACAATCCAGGCGGCGGCGACCGGGCGAAATTTGTTTCTGTTCATAGTTAGCTCCTTCAGTTGCTTCCAACGGAAGTGCGGTGTGCGCACTCCGAGCTCCTTTTTGTGTCGGGGCAATTAAAGGGTTGAGTGGGGGTGAAATGAGAGTAGCAAATGCCGTGCTGAATTCAAAGAGGGTCAAACAACGATGGCTGCCGCGGAATGTAGTAATTTCGTTGCGGCTTATCGTCAAATACCGAACGGCCGTCGAGTGAGGGTGAGATCGCTTCTTCATGTTCGATGACCGCCGCGAAGTCAGCTCGCGGATCGAATGTCTTTTCAACTGTTTGCACGAAGCGATTCAGGCGGCGGAAGCCTTCGAGCTTTTCTTTGTCACCGACTTTAGCGGCGTCGAGCGCAGTGCGCAGGACGTTGAGCGAGGCGTCGTAGGTCTTCAAGGGACCGGGAAAAGGATGCCGGTCTTTGCCGCCGTGCGCGAATGAGAAGCGTGCGGGATCCGAGAAGCGGCTCGGCGCGCCGTGTACGACTTCCGCTACAAGCGCGAGCGACTGAAGCGTACGCGGCCCGAGATTCTCGAGCAGCAGCAGTTCGGCGAAGTCGTGTAGATCTTTGTCATACGCAACGGCGAGTACGGCGCCGAGTCGTTTTAGATCGACGTCTTTCTCGCGCACGTCGTGGTGCGCCGGTAGCTTGAGATGACGCGCGGCTTGCAGAATCGTTTCCGGCTTTTCGTGCGCGAGCTCGAGCAGCGCGCTTTGCGCGCGTTGAGCCTTCGCGTCGACGAGGTTCATGATCGTGCCCTGGTGCGCGCCGACGATTCCCGTGTGCGGCTCGGAGACGAAGTCGCGCACCGTTGGTGAATGCCAGTGATAACGCCGCGCCATGCCGCTTTGATCGTTCAGTCCTTGTTGGACCACGGCCCATTCACCGTTCGCAGCCACGACAAAGTTGTGCAGGTAGATCTGAAAACCGTCAGCGATCGCGTTGTTGTCGATGCGAGCCGTCAGACGACTCGTCCGCACGAGTGCGTCAGCATCAAAGCCACGGCGTTCGCCGAGCTGTCGCAGTTCGCTTGGAGTGTTTCGCGAATGACGACCGCGTCCGCCACAGATATAAAGACCGAGCTCGTTTGCGCGTGGCGCGAGTCCGCGCTTCAACGCGCCCATCACCGACGTTGTAATTCCCGACGAGTGCCAATCCATTCCCATCACTGCGCCGAACGCCTGAAACCAGAATGGATCGCTGAGACGTGAGAGAAATCCGGACGTGCCGTAATCGCGGACGATCGCTTCAGTGATGCCTGTGCCGAGCAGCGTCATGCGTTGCGCCAGCCAACTCGGAACGCGACCACTATGCAGCGGAAGATCGGCGACTCCGGATCGTTTCATTCGCGACTACTCTCTCTTGCTGACACGACCAATATAAAAACCCGCGCCAAAAATTAACGTCAGCAGAAAGAATACCGGAATTAAGAGCACGAAACTATCCCACAGTTGCTGGAGCATCGGTTCACCTCGTTGTGCTGCGACGATCGTGAGGCTTGGGGCGTATGGCTAATGTAGCAGAGCGACGAACTCGAAAGCGAAAGTTTTTTTATTGCAGGCCACCTACGAGAAACAAAACTCATCAATAGCCTCAGTTAAGGCAGTGTTCTCGCGCGGTCTCC
>DASXXL010000603.1:0-4823 GCA_036503085.1 Pyrinomonadaceae bacterium
AACAGCGATCTCATGCGTTAGAAGGAGTTCGTCATGAATATCACCATCGAGAAGATTGCTAAAGCCGAAGACACTGCGGCTTTATTGGGAATATGGAAACAGGTGTTTGAACGTGAAATGGGTATTACGCTTCCACCGGACTCTGCGGTGGACAGCAGTTCACACTGGCTCGCACGGTTGCCAGAGAGTAAGGAAGCAGTCGGCACGTTGAGTGTCGTGAATACGAGCGGCCAGCATCGATTGCACGAAAGCCTTGGACTGAATTTCGAGCCCGAAGCGCGGGTCGCGCGCTTTACACATCTCGCAGTGCTCAAGCCATATCGCGGCCTGAACCTTCCCTTGGCGATGATGCTCGAAGCACATCGCGGTGCGATTGTTCCCGGCGATTTCGATTACACCTGGTTATTGTTTGATGTTGGAAGAGCGGCGAAGTCGTTTCTCTCACGACAACTCGGCTTCACTATGTTGCCGCAAACATTCGTCTCGGAATATGGTTGCCGGTGTCCGCTGGTGCGTAACGAGCGTACGCCCGCAGGCGCCCATGCGATCCGCACAGCGGAGTCGTATCTTAAGCGCTGGAACGTTGAGGTCGCGCACCTGTCCTTCGCCAACTAAAGAGATTGAAGCGACACGGCGCACAGAGGAAAAGCAGATTTACACACTCAGGATGATCTGGTACCCTGTGCGCCTCCCGTTCCAGAAGAGACCTACAACTCTCCCGTCATAGTTTTACTCAGCCCGTGCAAAGTCTCATGACCTCCCAATGAACAGGTGAACGGAACTTGTTCGAGTTCACTGTAATAGTCAAAAACCAAGCTAGGGCATTTCTCACCTGAACGAAGATAACGGGCGAGCGCTGCCTTACCTCAACCAGAAGCCAAAGGAGGCACAAATGATTCGCAAGACTTTGCTCTTCACCGTTCTCGCTATGGCCGCTGCGGTTGCTGCCGTTGTCTTACCGTTATGGAGGTCAGACGCTGCGCCATCGCGAACGTCAACAGCATCGACACCCGCATCAACAGCATCCGCACAAACAACTCCTCCCCGCGGCCTATCAAACTTCGACACACGCCTGACCGGCCGAGGTGAGTTCAACGACATGGACCTTAGTTCACCGTCCGGCAAACAAGCCGCGATGCAGAACGCGCTCACTCGCTCGCGTGCTGCCGCAGTCGAGCAATTCCGCTCGTCTCATGCACCTGAAAAGGCTGCCAATCTTCATGCAGTAATTAACGAAGCAGGCGCGATGAAAAACTTCTTCATCGACGGCGGCACGCTTTCAGATCCACAATCAGACACCGCCGATAACGTCGCGCGCGGCTTTCTCAACCAACACAGCGCGCTCTTCGCACTTTCCGCTCCCGGCGTCGCAGAGTTGAAACTCGAAAACGAAGACAACGATCGCGGAACCACTTTCCTCAACTACACGCAGACCGTCGCTGGTCTAAAGGTCTTCGAAGGAGAGGTCCAAGTCGTCGTCAACAAGAACGGCGAAGTCCTCAGCGTTCGCGAAGGATTTTTGGCCGATGGTCCACCACTCAAACGCAAGGGCGCGCTGACCGAAGCAAAAGCGATCGCGAAAGCATTCGAACACGCGGGCAGAACTGTGTTCCCGTCTTTTGTCGAAACTTATGCGCGACAGTCAACGACGGAAATGTCTCGCTTCGCGAATCCGCTCGATGTGAATCTCGAGGACGTACTCTCTGAACAGAACGTAATCAGAATCAACGGTGAGAGTCGTTTAGCGTGGCACATTTATGCAGACGTCGGTCCAAGCGAGTGGTATGAGATCCTGCTCGACGCTTACACGGGCGAGCTGCTGCTGCGCCACAACCTTTACGTGTTTGAAGCGCAAGGCACGGTTTACATCGAAGCGCCTGACAAAGGCGCGCGCCAACTCGTTTCGTTCGTCGGCAACACGACCATCAACACCGCGGCCGGCTGGATGGGAACCTCGACCGTAAGCACCGGAAACAACGTCGAGGCTTATCTCGATACCGATGCCAACAACGCGCCCGATAATAACAACGGCTCGGGTCTGTCAGTGGGCCATGCTTCATCGGCCACGCAGGACTTCACCTTCCCGTTCTCCACCACAGTCGATCCGCGCACACAGCAGGCGGCGGTGGTGACGAATCTTTTTTACTACAACAACATCATGCACGACTTCTCGTACAACCTTGGCTTCACCGAGACAGCGCGCAACTTCCAGGTAAACAACTTCGGCCGCGGCGGTACCGGCAACGACTCAGTGCAAGCGGAAGCACAGGACGGCTCAGGCACAAACAACGCAAACTTCGCGACGCCGCCAGACGGTTCGCGTCCACGCATGCAACAGTTTTTGTTCACCGCGCCGACTCCCGATCGCGATAGTTCGATCGATGCCGACGTGGTGTTCCACGAATACGGACACGGCATCTCAAATCGTCTGATCGGCAACGGCAGTACTGCGTTGAGCGGCACACAGTCAGGCGCGATGGGTGAAGGCTGGTCTGACTACTGGGCCATCACCATCAACAACGATGGCGCTGTCGGCGAGTGGGTCACCAATAATCCGAACGGCGTGCGGCGTGCTGCTTACACCGTTCCCGCCAATCCCGTACACGACTCTTACGCCGACGTCGGCGCCGGCGGCTTCGACGTTCACAACGACGGCGAAGTCTGGGCCGCAACGCTTTGGGATCTGCGAACGCAGCTTGGCGCCACGACAACAGACCTCATCGTCCTCAACGGAATGAAGTTCACGCCGACTCGTCCGTCATTCCTGAACGCACGCGACGGCATCATTCAGGCCGATCAAAACCTGAACGGCGGAGCAAATCGCTGCGCGATCTGGACAGTGTTTGCGCGTCACGGCATGGGCGTGTCGGCAGTAGGTAACGACGGCACAACGCATGTTGCCGCCACTGACGTCCCCGCCGATTGCGGCGGCACTTGTTCCTTCTCGATCAATCCGACCAGTGCGAGCTTCGCGGCGGCGGGTGGGTCGGCGAGCGTGTCTGTGACGACAAGCGCGGGTTGCAATTGGACCGCGGCGAGCAACAGCTCGTTCATCACGATCACGTCCGGCGCGAGTGGTTCCGGCAGCGGCACGGTGAACTACTCTGTTGCCGCCAACACTTCCTCGCTTTCGAGAAACGGATCGATGACGATTGCGGGTTTGACGTTCAGCGTATCTCAGGCCGGCACAGGCGGCGGGTGTACGAACACGATCGTTAACCCCGGATTCGAAACCGGTACGACGCCGTGGACCTTCAGTGGCCAGGTCACGCGCAGCACGGGATCGTTCCCGCACACCGGCACTGCTTACGCGATCCTTAACGGCGTGAATAGCACCAGCGGGACTCTGTTCCAAACGGTGACTGTTCCGACTAACGGCTGCACCAATCTGTCGTTCTGGCTAAACATCACCACCAGCGAGGCGGCAGGAGCATCGGTTTTCGATCGCCTCTTCATTGAAGTACGAAGCACGTCGGGGACGTTGCTCACAACCCTCGCGACGTTTAGTAATCAGAACAGCGGCACGGCGGGAGTGTACGTCTTGCGAGGACCGTTCAATCTCGGTTCGTTCGCCGGACAGACGGTGCGGATTCAGTTCCGCGGCACCAACGACGTCACATTGCCAACGTCATTCAGAGTTGACGACGTGTCGTTGCAGTAAACGCGCGTTTTAGATCGAAGCGTAAAAATCGGAGCGGAGGCGTTTCGACGTCTCCGCTCTGCTTTGCCCTAAAAGTCGCTTGCGAACTGATTTCTCTGTGCCTCTGTGTCTCTGTGGTTGGCTTTTGCTAGGAAATTTATCAACCACAGAGACACAGAGGCACAGAGAAGAGTGCGTTCGTTGAGTTTTGGGGCAAAGCCTCCTCCGCTCTGCTTTTGTATGCGATAGGTCATCACAACCCGAAGCGTAGTTGATATTCAGTCGACGTAATGAAGGCCTTGACCATCTCCGCCTGCACGAAGTCTCCGCTGAACTGATTCAGTTTCGTCAACCAAAAGTTGTAACCGGAAAAATCATGATCGGGTAAGTCGTTTGGGTTTCGGCGCAGGTAACCGAAATATTGCATCAGCACGAAGGCTTTGTTGGAGTGCCGGCGCGCGAACAAACTGTTCTCAGCGATGATCCGCAGCACCTGTGCTCGCGATTTTCTGCCTGTCGAGAGATCGGAAACCAGTTGGTTGCGTTCGTCTAACGTTAGCGCGCCGGAAGCGGGCGCCTGCGGATCCTTGGTGTTGGCGTTCAGCAGATCCACAAACTGCGCCGCAGACAACGTGAACGGATAAGCGTTCAAGAACTCCGGGGTCTGCACAAATTCGTTCACGACTGCTTGTTTGTTCAGGTCAAGTTGTTGCTGCCAGCCAGTCGCGCCGACCACTACTCCATCGCCGATGTTTTGCGCTTCAGCCAAAAAAGTCCGCAATGGCAAACGTTCTCCGGTCGCGAACGCGGCCTGATGAAGCAGGTAGATGAAATAACCAGTCTGCTGAAATTCGATCGACAGGAAAAACGCCGCCGAGACATTGATCCGTTTTGCCTCGAAACAGGCTTGCGTGGTGCATGAATCAATCTCGTTCTTCCAAAACGCCAGGCCGGAGGCGTCCGCTTCGCGGTTGACGAAGTCGGCATAATGTTGCCTGACGAAGAAGTCAGAACTAAAAGAGCCATCCTTCACGGGACTGAGCCGCGAAAGCGCGTCGTTGCTGGTGATCGAGATGACGCTGCTGCCTGTTAGTCCCACAGCCGCGCCAGTCGCATTGCGCAGCAGGAGATTGATCGTCTCTACCGGTTCCTGGAGCAGTTCGTCAGTAATCAATACCTTGAA
>DASXXL010000604.1:0-7421 GCA_036503085.1 Pyrinomonadaceae bacterium
CGACAGTCGGCGCTGTTGTCGTCGTAACCGCCTGAAGAAGCATCATCCTGTTGGGGAAGAGCCGGAAGAATAGATAACGCTCAAAATAGTACGGGCGTGTGAGAAGCTTGTCAACGATAGTCTCTATTCACATAGTTGTAACTTCATAGCAAGGTGGATGTAAGACCACGGCCATACGCTAGGCTGTTCTTCAAAGCATTCAAACGAAAACCAGACCGGTACGAGGAACCAAGCCATGACGCTTTCACAAAGCCCTAGACAGTCGTGTATCACCCTTCGCTCTATTCTCGGTTTAGCCTTGCTTCTCTTCACCTTCACAGCCGCACACGCGCAGGAAACTAATGTTTCGGAACGCGTGCGAGTGCTTGAAACAGAACTCGAACGACAAAACGCGAAGCTCGATCAGCTTCAGAAAACCATCGAAGAGCAACAGGCCGCGATCCAAGCTTTATTGGCTCGGCTATCTCCTAAATCCCCTCCCCCTGACTCTACGCAAGCGACTAGCACCGCTCAAGCGACGCCAATGGAACAGCGTGTCGCCAAGCTCGAAAACCAGGCTCTACGCATCGGCCCGTTGCGCGTCAGCGGCGACTTTCGCCTGCGCTTCGACGGCATCTGGCGCGCCGCAACCGAACCACCCGATCCACCACTCCAACACGTGCAAAACGTGCGCATGCGCTATCGCTTCCGGCTCAACCTCGACTCAGACATTCACCCGAACCTGAGTTTCCACGCCCAGCTTGCAACCGGACCACTCAACAACCCGCTCACACTCGACCAGGACTTCACCGCAGTCACTGCTCGGCCGCCGATTGCGATCAGCGAAGCATGGATCGAGTACCGGCCCAAGAAAGCGATAACACTTCAAGGCGGCCGCGTTCAGGAAGTCTTCGCCGACAACTCGCGCTTTCTCTTCGACGACGACATTCGCTTCAACGGCTTCAATGAGAAGTACGTCGCGTCTTTCAAAGCGAATGATTTCCGTTTATCGAGTCTCGAGTTTCGCGCCGGACAGTACATCTTCACCAATCCAAATGTCGCGGTGATCGCGCCCGGCAGTCCGCTCGCACGCGCTGGCGAGATCGTGGGCACGACCGGCCGCTCGGCGAACCTCTTCCACCAGGGCATCCTCGCGAACCAGACTTTCAACAAGAGATGGAGCAGCCAGACAGGCGCGGACATTCAGATCTATCGCAACCCGAATCAGATCCAGCTCGCGTCAACCGCGGACGGCGTTGTCCTGTTGGTCCAACCCGGCCTCGGTCTCGCGCTTTCAGGCCCACTCACCGGAACCGGCAACGCCACCACGACACCAGGCAGTGCGATCTACACTGCGCCGGGTTTTCAAGTTCTGCGACTCACCTATCGTTTGAACTATGCCGGCTTCACGCACAGCGATCACGCGTTTCCGATAACGTTCAACGCCCAGGCAGCGCGCAACGTCGCCACCGGAATAAACGAACGCGACGCGATGCTGGCAGCGGTACAGGTCGGCCGCATCACGAAACGCGGCGACACGGCGTTCCTTTACGTGTTCTCGATCAAGGGCGCGAACTCGATGATCTCGCAGGTGACTGACGACGATCTCGGCACGAGCAGCGGCGTCAACATTCGCACGAACCATTTCCGCTTCGAATACGGCATCTCGCGCAAGGTGACGTTCCAGAGCCTGTTCTTCTTTCAGCATCAACTGCGCAGCAGCGGGCAGTTTCCAAACTTCTTCGTACCGCTGGGCGCATTCACGCCAACGAGCTATCGCGTGCAGCAGCAGTTAGTGTTTTCGTTTTAAAGCGTAACGTTGTTCCACGCGCTACCGCGCGTGGCAGGCTGCCGCTCTTACTGAAAATGCGTCAGTCTTGAGAGGCCACCGAGTAGATCGTGCGCGCTCGGGACCGGCACGCCGATGTATTGCATTACCGAAATCAAAACCACTCCGAGTGCGACGCTGGTCACAATGGTTTTCAGCATGGCCGCACCCACTTGAGTCACGAACGCCGACGTAGATCGAAAAACTCTTCGCATTCGCATATTTGTCTCCCCAGACCGCTTCGCTATCGGTCGATACTCCGATGTCTTGAGGATGTTTCCGGGGCTGTCGGGGAAGAGAACGAGGGCAAAATCTGGTCACGTATTATGGCAGACCTTCGCGAAATTGCCAACACTGTTTAGCAGCGGCTGGGACCGCAGGCGTCCCGCCTGCAACGCACGGGAGCGTCCTTATCGCAGCCTTGCAGGCGAGACGCCTGCGGTCCCAGGGGCAATCCACTTTACGTGCGGATATTAACGGAAATACTAGGATTTTTGGGCACGTGGACGGTAAAAGTGCTGCCCTTTCCGACTTCGGATTCGACAGTGACTTCGCCGCCGTGCAGGAGAGCAAGATGCTTGACGATAGCGAGTCCGAGGCCGGTGCCGCCGAGCTCGCGCGAGCGCGCGCGATCGACTCGATAGAAGCGTTCGAAGAGTCGTTCGAGATGCTGCGCCGGAATACCATCGCCATCATCGATGACGAGAATCCGATCGCGATCTCCCGATTCATATTTGATCGAAACGGTCCCATTCTCGTGACTAAACTTGATGCCGTTGTCGACGAGGTTTGTCAGCATCTGTTCGAGGCGATGTGAATCGGCGTAGACGGTGACGCCCGGCGCGACGTTGTTTTCAAGAGTGACGTTTCGAGCCTGCGCTTGCGTCGTTAACGACAGGCAGACGTCATTCACCAGCTCGTGCAAATCAACCGTCGCGGCGTGCAACTGAATCGCGCCGCCTTCGATCGCGGTGAGCTCGAGTATGTCGTCGATAAGCATGTGCATGCGCGAGGCGTTCTTGCGAATGATCGAAAGAAAGCGCTGGCAGCTTTCGGGATCTTCTTTCGCACCGTTTTCGAGTGTCTCGACAAAGGCCATGATCGATGTGAGCGGCGTGCGCAGTTCGTGCGAAACGTTCGAGAGAAATTCCTGACGCACGAGCTCGAGACGTTCGGTACGCGTTATATCGAAGAAGACGCCAAGCGCGCCTTCCGCACCGCTGCCGTTGACGTCGCCGATCGGCACGACGCGCAGATCGAACACCTGGCGCTCCGGAGCGTGTATCTCGACTTTCACGCCGGTGACTTCGTTGCCTTTCAGACCATCGAGAAACGCACTGTAGATTGCGGGGTTGCGCGTCAGTTCGGTAAGACGTTGCGAGTTGAGTTGGCGCAGCGAACTGCTGAAGAGCTTGTGCGCGGCGGGATTCGAAGCGACCACGCGCATGTCTCTGTTAACGACTAAAAGCCCTTCGCGCATTCCGCCGAGCGTCGCTTCGAAGAGCGAGCCTGCGCCGAAAGCCTGATCCGTCCTATCCCCTTCCTCTGGTTCTCCCGGTTGGTCTTTTTGGTGGCGAGCCGCCACGAGCAAAAGACCCGCAAGCGCCAGCAAAAAACAGAGAAGGATTAGACGGACAAAGGCAGATTGGACAAGAAACGCGAGAACTGTGAGTAGAAGGCAGGTTGATACCAGAACTGTTTGTCGCTGCTGCAAAACATCACCTGCAACCAACGAAACGATAGCCGACGCCAACTACCGTTTCAATGCAATCGCCGCACTTGTCGAGCTTCTGCCGCAGTCGCCGGATGTGAACGTCGAGCGTGCGGGCGTCGCCATAATAACTGTAGCCCCACACGCTATCCAGCAACTGCTGCCGCGTCACGACTCGATCCGCGCTGCGCGCGAGCACCGACAGCAGCGTGAACTCCTTGTTCGTGAGTTTGACCTTCGTTCCGTCGCAGTTGACGCGAATGTCGTCGAAGTCGATGGTCAGGCGATCGTCTTCGTACGTCTTCCCCATCGTCTCGTCGGCGCGGCGCATGACGGCGCGCACACGCGCGAGCAGTTCGCGGACGGAGAATGGTTTCGTGATGTAGTCGTCGGCGCCGAGATCGAGACCAGTGACGCGATCGGTTTCTGAAGTCTTCGCGGTGAGCATGATGATGGGCGTGCGACGCGTCGCCGGTTCGCGTCGCAGCCGCCGGCACAATTCGATCCCGCTCATACCCGGCAACATTAGATCGAGGATTATCAAACGCGGCGGATCGCGCTCACTCAAAGCGGCCGACAAACCGGCTTCACCGGTCGGCACGGTGACTGCCGGCAACCCTTCGCGTTCGAAGTTGTACTTCAAACTCTCCGAGATGTCGGCGTCGTCCTCGATGATCAGGATTGGGCGGGCCATGATTATGTGTGTTTGATAAACGCCGCTTCGGCCATGTAGACCGTCAGCTCACAAATGTCCGTGACGTAATCGCCGATGCGTTCGAGATGCTTGGCGACGAACAAGAGCCGCGCATCGCGCGTCGCGGTCGTGGGTTCAGTCACCATCAGCTCGATCAACCGATGAAACGTGTGATTGTAAAGGTCGTTAATTTCAGAGTCGCTCTTGATGATCTCGCGGGCCGCGATCGCATCGCCCGACGTGAACGCATCGAGCGCCGCGCGCAACATCTTCAACGCATGTTCGGACATGCGACTCAGGTCGAGCACTGACTTGAGCTCCGGCTCGTTGTTCAGATCGATCGCGGTGCGTGCGATGTTGCAGGCGTGGTCGGCGATGCGTTCGAGCACCGGCGCCATCTTCGCAACGGAAATCACGAAGCGCAGGTCGCGAGCCGCGGGTTGGCGTAAGGCGATGATGTCGATGCACTGCCGGTCGATCTCCACTTCCAGGTGATCGACGTCATCGTCGTGGTCCAAAACCTGCCGCGCGACTTCGCTGTCGCGCTCGCTGAGTGCGTACATCGCGCGATCGAGCGCCATTTCCGCTGCGCCGCCGAGCAGCAGCACGCGGTCGCGCAAGGAACCGAGTTCGTCGTCGAGATGACGGTGCAGATCCATAAACTAGCTAATCAACCAAACCTTCCCGTGATGTAATCCTCGGTCAATTTTTCGTTGGGCGCCGTGAACATCTTCTCAGTGGAATTGACTTCAATCAACTTGCCGAGCAGAAAGAACGCGGTCGTATCGGAGACGCGCGCCGCCTGTTGCATGTTGTGCGTGACGATCACGATCGTGTACTGCTTTTTCAAGTCGAAGATCAGTTCCTCGATCTTCGAGGTCGCGATCGGATCGAGCGCTGACGCCGGCTCGTCCATCAACAACACTTCGGGTCGAATAGCTAAGGCCCGGGCGATGCAAAGACGTTGTTGCTGTCCGCCCGAAAGACTCAGCGCCGAAGTCTTCAAACGATCTTTCACTTCGTTCCACAGCGCAGCGTCTTTCAGTGCTTCTTCCACGCGGTCCGCGAGTTCCGAACTGCTCTTCGTCACACGATTGATTCGCAAACCATACGCGACATTATCGAAGATCGACTTGGGAAACGGATTCGACTTCTGAAACACCATGCCCACGCGCCGCCGCAACTCAACGACGTCCGTGCCCGGCGTGTAGATGTCGTGATCGTCGATCAGGATCTGACCGGCGATGCGCGTCGCGGGAATCACGTCGTTCATCCGATTGAGTGTGCGCAGGAACGTCGACTTGCCGCAGCCGGATGGTCCTATGAACGCCATCACGATGCGTTCGGGAATCTCGAGCGAGATGTTATGCAGCGCCTGCACCTTGCCGTAAAAGAAGTTCAGATCGCGCACGACCACCTTCGCTTTACCCGATGCCCTTACGAAGGTGCTCTCAGGCTTCTGACGAACTTCCAATTTAGGCGGCGCTGTTTGGACTGGCATCTACTTTTGTG
The DNA here is from genome assembly GCA_036503085.1 of Pyrinomonadaceae bacterium. Classification (GTDB taxonomy): domain Bacteria; phylum Acidobacteriota; class Blastocatellia; order Pyrinomonadales; family Pyrinomonadaceae; genus PSRF01. The sequence goes on from DASXXL010000604.1 coordinate 5,725, forward strand.
CCTCTTTGTGGCTAAAACCTTCTCCTCGTCAGAAAGCGAACGATGATGTTGATGCCGAGTACGAGCGTCATCAGTACGAGGGTCGCGGCCCACGCTTGTGCGTGCCATTCGTCGTATGGCGAGATCGCGTAGTTGTAGATCTGGACCGTCAACGACGCGATCGGTTCGTTCAACGACGTCGGAAAGAAGCGACTGCCAAACGCCGTGAACAGCAACGGCGCCGTCTCGCCCGAGATGCGCGCGATTGCCAGCATCGCGCCGGTCGCGATTCCCGGCGCAGCCGCCGGAAGTACGACGCCCACGATCACGCGCCACTGCGGCGCACCCAATGCCAGCGCACCTTCGCGCATACTGTGCGGCACGAGCTTCAGCATCTCCTCCGTCGTGCGCGCCACGATCGGGACCATGATCAGCGCGAGCGCCACGCCGCCGGCGAACGCCGAAAAGTGCTTCATCGGCAACACCAGGATCGCGTAAACAAAAACGCCCGTGACGATCGACGGAACGCCGGTCAACGTGTCGACAATAAAACGGACCGCGCTACCGATCCGTCCGCGTCCGATTTCCGCAAGATAAACACCAACCGCGATTCCAATCGGCAAACCAAAAACTGACGACAGCAGCAGCAACCACAGCGATCCCAAAATCGCATTTCCAATTCCGCCGCCTTCTCCCACCGGCTTCGGACTGTCGACGAGAAAGCGAAAATTGAGCGAGCCGATTCCTTCCCACGCGATGTACGACAAAATGATCAGCAACGCGCCGACCGCGAGCACCGTGCAAAGCGCGGTCAGGCCGGTCATCACGGCGCTGTTCACTCGACGTATGCGATCGGCGTGGTTCATCTATGCGGCCCTGCCAACTCCGCCGGTCTTTCGCGTTACGTTCCACACGAGCACGCGCGCGATGCCGTTCACGACAAACGTCACGAGAAACAAAATCAATCCGAGCTCGACGAGGGCGCTCAAATAAAGATCGCCCGTCGCTTCCGTGAACTCGTTCGCGATCGCCGAAGCGATCGTGTACGACGGCTCGAAAAGCGAGGGACTGATCTGCGGGCGGTTGCCGATGACCATCGTTACGGCCATCGTTTCGCCGAGCGCGCGTCCGAGCCCGAGAATCACCGCGCCCGCAATTCCCGGCGCCCCGTTCACCAACACGACGCGAATCATTTCCCACTTGGTCGCGCCGAGCGCGAGCGCAGCTTCACGCTGCGAACCGGGCACGGCAGTCAGTACATCGCGCACCACGGCGGAGATGATTGGCGTGACCATGAGCGCGAGAATGATTCCTCCTGTGAGCAAGCCAATCCCAGTGATCGAACCCCGGAAGAGTGGCAACCAGCCCAACGTGCTTGCGAGCGCCGGCTCGAGGTAGTTTCTGAGGAATGGAGCCAACACAAAGATTCCCCAGAGACCATAGACCACCGACGGAATCGCCGCGAGCAGTTCGACCAAAAATCCGATCGGCCGCGCGAGGTAATGCGGCGCCTGCTCGACCAGAAAGATTGCGATACCCAGTGAAAACGGGACACTGATCAGCAACGCTATCAGTGACGAAGCAATGGTGCCGTAGATGAACGGCAACGCGCCGAATTCGCCTTTGATCGGGTTCCATTGCTGACTCGTGAGAAAGCGAAAACCAAACTGTCGGATCGATAATGTCGAATCGGTAGCCAAAGCGATCATCATCGCGAT
>DASXXL010000605.1:0-4668 GCA_036503085.1 Pyrinomonadaceae bacterium
TGCACGTCCGTACCGACCAGAGTGATAATCTCACTCAGCACCGCCTCATCAGCAGTAACTTTCAGTTCCTTCAAACGCGACTTGGCCCACGCTTTTGCTTCCGCGTCTTTCAGCGCCGGAAAGTCTACGACAACGCAGTTATCGAGCAGCGCCTTTGTCGATTTCTTTCGCTTGTCGAGATCGTCGGCGATGAAGATCATCACCGTTGCGGGCGAGGGATTGTTGAGATAACGAACGAGCGTCTCTTCGTCGGCTTCGCGCAACCGGGCGAAGTCGCGTACGCGGACCACGCGCCGATCGGACATCATCGGCAACTGCTCGGCTGCCGCCACTGCCGACTGCACCGAATCGCGCAGCAGGTTGAAACTCGCTTCGTTGAACTCGCGCAGGAGCGTGCCGCGCAGTGCTGCTTCGGTTAACGAGCGCGCCGCTGCGTCGCGCAGGTAACGCTCAGTGCCGACCAGCAGATAAAGCGGCTTAGGCTCCTCGCGCAACGAACGTTCGAGCTCGGTCCGCGTCAGTGTTTTCATTTCTTGAGCTCGACGGCATTGATGAGGGTCGACACGATGCTTTCCGCAAAGCTGCGCGACATTCTCAGGACCGCTGGATCTTCTTCGTTGAAGAAGCTGCGCGGATCGCTCGAAAACTCGTACTCGCCGCGAAAGACGAAGTTCTGATTGTCGTAGAGCACGCGGTTCTCGGTCTGGTCGCGTACGGTTACGGCCGCGCCGATCGTCACTTCGAAGATACGCGCACGTCCTTTGTCGTCGAGCAGCACGCCGGCGAAGTTGAAACTCTTTATGACGCCCTCGATCACCGCATCCGCGCCTTCGCGTTCGCCTTGCACGCGCAGGCCGCGCCCGCGATGGACCAACTCCCGCATCACGGCTTCCGTGAAGCGCGACTCGATCTTGTAGCGCAGCGCGCTGCTCTCCATCTGAAACGCCGGCACCGCCACGGTCTTGATCCGCGCGGGCAGTTGGTTCTTCGTCACCGGCTTGTAGCATTCGGCAAAGCCGGAGACGAACATAAACATGACGATGAAGAGCGAAAGGCGGAGTAGCTTGGGCATCGGCCGCACATCATACGAAACGTTTGATGGATTCGGAAACACGAATGGTTTCAACTGTGGGTTTGACGTCGTGAACGCGCACTATATTCGCGCCTTTCAAAACAGAGACTGCCACTGTTGCTAGTGTCCCGTAGAGACGCTCTGAAGCTGGCGCCGGTGTGCCGGAGTGGTCGGCGAGGATGCGGCCGATGAAGGATTTGCGCGAGGTGCCGATTAGCAGCGGGTAGTCAGGGAATGCAGCGATCAGTTCGTCAAGACGCGCGATCAGTTCGAGGTTCTGCGACTGGGATTTGCCGAACCCGATCCCCGGATCGATCACGATCGACTCGCGCGCCACGCCGCGCCGCTCGGCCATGTGAATGCTCGCGCGCAGACTGCTGACAACCTCTACCATGATGTCCGCGACCGGCGGCAGTCGATGCATCGTCGCGGGCGTGCCGCGCGAATGCATCAGCACGAGTCCTGCACCCGCGCGCGCCACCGCATCCGCAACGTAGAAATCAAACCGCAACGCCGACACGTCGTTCACGATCGCCGCGCCCGCATCCAGCGCCGCGCGCGCAACCTCCGACTTCGTCGTATCAACAGAAACGGGCACGCTGCTGAAGCGCCGACACAACGCTTCGATCACCGGCACGACTCGCTCAATCTCGTCTTCGGCTGAAACCGGTTCGCCGCCGGGACGCGTCGACTCACCACCGACGTCGACGATGTCGGCGCCCTCGGAGATCATCTTCTCCGCGTGGGCCAACGCATCGTCGAGAGACAGGAAGCGGCCGCCGTCGCTGAAACTATCCGGAGTGACATTAAGAATGCCCATGATGAGCGTGCGCTCATTCATGGGCATTGTGTGGTTCTTGATCTGCCAGGCCCTGGTCGTCACATACGTGATTAGGCGGGCTGCGGATTGCCACCCGTGATCGGCGGCAGAATCGGTTTGAGCGGCTTCGCGGTCGGCTCCTTCAACTGCGGCCGATCCTGATCGCCACCGTTATCCGAAACCGGCGGGTTCTCGTCGAGCGGCAAGCCGGCGACGATGCGTCGAATCTCAACACCGTCCAACGACTCGCGTTCGAGCAGGCACTCCGCCAAACGAATCATCGTCTCGCGGTTCTCTTCGATAATCGCCTTGGCGCGTTCAAACTGCGCCGTGACGATCTTCTTAACCTGCTCGTCGATCTTGATCGCCGTGTCTTCGGAGAAGTCGCGATGCTGAGCGATCTCACGTCCGAGGAAAATCTGCTCTTCCTTCTTGCCGAACGTGATCGGGCCCATTTCGGACATGCCGTATTCGCAGACCATAGCGCGCGCTAATTCAGTTGCGCGTTCGATATCGTTTGAAGCGCCCGTAGTGATGCTGCCGAGGAAAGTCTCTTCGGCGAGGCGGCCACCCATCAGAATCGCGATCTGGCCCAACAGGTATTCCTGACTGTAGTTGTGACGATCGCCTTCGGGAAGCTGCTGCGTCACACCGAGAGCCATGCCGCGCGGAATGATCGTGACCTTGTGAACGGGATCGGCGTTCGGCACTTTCAGACCGACCAGCGTATGACCCGCTTCGTGGTAAGCAGTGACGCGCTTCTCTTCGTTCGAGATCACCATACTCTTGCGCTCGGCGCCCATCAGCACCTTGTCTTTCGCGAGTTCGAAATCGCCCATCGCGACGAGCTTCTTGTTATAGCGCGCTGCGTTCAGAGCCGCTTCGTTCACGAGGTTCGCGAGATCGGCGCCGGTGAAGCCCGGTGTGCCGCGCGCGATCACGGAGATGTCGACGTCTTCGCCGAGCGGAATCTTCCGCGTGTGAACTTTCAGAATGCCTTCGCGTCCGCGAACGTCAGGCCGCGAAACCACGACTCGACGATCGAAACGACCCGGTCGCAGCAACGCCGGATCCAACACGTCCGGACGGTTCGTCGAAGCGATCAGGATCACGCCGTCGTTCGACTCGAAGCCGTCCATCTCGACGAGCAACTGATTCAACGTCTGTTCGCGTTCGTCGTGTCCACCGCCGAGACCAGCGCCGCGATGGCGACCCACCGCGTCGATCTCGTCGATGAAGATGATGCACGGAGCGTTCTTCTTGCCTTGTTCAAACAGGTCGCGCACGCGCGAAGCGCCCACACCTACAAACATCTCAACGAAGTCCGAACCCGAAATCGAGAAGAACGGAACATTTGCTTCGCCGGCAATAGCGCGGGCCAGCAACGTCTTGCCCGTTCCCGGCGGTCCCATCATCAACACGCCTTTCGGAATCCGGCCGCCGAGCTTCTGAAACTTCTGCGGCTCTTTGAGAAACTCGATGATTTCCTGGAGCTCTTCCTTCGCTTCTTCAACACCCGCAACATCCTTGAACGTCACGCGCTTCTGTTGATTGTTGAGCAGTTTGGCCCGCGATTTCCCAAATGAGAGCGCTTTGTTTCCGCCGGACTGCATCTGCCGCAACATGAAAATCCAGATGGCGATAATGAACAACAGGGGCGCCCACGTAATCAGCATGGGCCAGATGAAACTCGCGCTGCCTTCTTCTTCGACTTTCGCCACGCGCGGCTTGCCGTTGACCACTTCCTTGGCGTACTTGATCACGTCCGCCTTGGCCGTCTCGTTGGCTAAGGTCGCGCGGTATTCCCCGTTGTTGTTATCGATCGCTACAGTCTCGCTCTGTTTGACGGTAACCTGCTTCAGGTTGCCGCTGTCCATCATGCGATAAAGCTGCACCAGATCCACGGGTTGGTAGGTGGTGCCGCGCGGGTTGACGAGCTTGTAGAGTAAAAGAGCCCCCGCGATGATTAGGAGCCAAAAAACGATCTGTCTTGCTGTAGAACTCAAATTCATTAACGCCTCCGACCCCCGATAATAACTTATCGGGGCGTCATTTGTCGCTGTCGTTCCCGAAACCTAAGTCTAAAAATAACTGCGGTTTCGATGCGTATCTGCCGCTTTTCGTTCGCGCGCCTGACGCCTCGGATTCCACCAGCACAACACCGCCGCGACCGGCCTTTTGACTATAAAAGTTTGAATACCTCTTTTTCAATTGTTTTCGGACTCAAACTCCAGCCGGTTCTTGCTGCGTTTGACCCGCCCGCCGCCCGGCAATTCCACCACTCGGCCACCCGCATTGCCCTCAAGCAGTTTCTCAACCGCGACGAGGTGAACCATCTCCAACCGCCGCGTACTGCCCCGGGCTTTTGACAGCCACGCCCGCAACGCGCGCCGCCGCAGCGCGGGGGGCTCGTTCGCCAGCAACTTTACGTTCAAAGCCGGCGCTTCGGATGCGTGCTCGCTGTCTGCCGGCGGCAGCGAAACTCGCCCGAGCAAGTCATCCGACTTCGTCGACAGCACGGCGCGATCCTCACGCAACTGAGTTGCCGTGCGGGAGATCGCTTCCACGATACGCTTATTGTACGACTGCATCAGCGGCAGGAGCTGTTCGCGCACGCGCACTCGCGAAAAGTCGAGGTCGCTGTTCATCTCGTCAACGAGGAACTCAGCCTTGCGCAAACGGCAGTAGTGTTCGGTGTCCGTGCGTCGTGCCCAGAGCAGCGGCCGGACCAGTTTGATCGCGCCGTTGCTGCTGAGTGATCGCATTTCGTCCATGC
>DASXXL010000606.1:0-8713 GCA_036503085.1 Pyrinomonadaceae bacterium
GTTGTAACTCGGCGTAAGTAATCTCTGTTCCCTGATAAACGAGCGCGATCGCTTGCGGCGAACGCTTCACCTGCTCCTCAAAGAGCTCAACGACACTCTTCTCAACCGGATAAACCGCCGGGGTCGCATTCCGCTCGACCAGCAATTCGCGACGCTCCGCAGGATCAAGAAAATCGATCTCCGCTACGCGTCTATCGACGTTCTCAATAACTGCCGCGAGGAGCGCTTTAAAGTGCCGCCCCAGCCGCTGCATACTCGCGGCATCAAATAAATCGGTGCTGTACGTGAAGACGATCGACAGCTTGTCCTCGACCTCATACACATTTACCACAAGGTCATATTTCGCGGTGGCTGTCTCGACTTCCACATAGTTCAACTGCAGATCCAGCGCCGTCAGATCACCCTGCGGCGCGTTCTGCAACGCAAACACTACCTGCACCAGCGGTGCGTGACTCGCATCCCGCTCTGGTTGCAACTCCTCAATCAACTTCTCAAACGGCAATGCCTGGTGCGCGTACGCGCCCAACGCCGTCTCGCGCACTCGCTCCACCAACTCGGCGACGGTCGGATCCCGACTCAGATCTGTGCGCACCGCCAGCATGTTGACGAAGAATCCGATCAACTCTTCCGTCTCGGGCTGGTGCCGGTTCGCGATCGGTGTCCCGACAACGATGTCGTTCTGTCCGCTGTAGCGATGCAGCAACGTTTGCCACGCCGCGAACAGCGTCATAAACAACGTCGCATCCAGCCGCCGGCTCAACGACATTAGCGAAGCCGTCAACTCCTGGCCCAACTCAAAAGTTTCGTACGCGCCGAGATAACTAGGCACAGGCGGTCGTGGTCGATCAGTTGGCAACTCCAACACCGGCGCATCCGCTAGTTGCTCTTTCCAATACGCCATCTGCTCTTCAAGCACGTCGCCTTGCAGCCATTCTCTTTCCCAACTCGCGTAGTCCGCGTACTGCACCGCCAGCGGCTTCAGTGTTACGGCGCTACCCTGCGCATACACTTCGTAAAGCGCTGACACCTCCTTTACCAGCACCCCAATGGACCACCCATCGCTGACGATGTGATGCATCGTCACCAGCACCACATGCTCAGCAGCACTGACCCGCAACACCTTCGTTCGCAGCAGGACGTCAACACTCAGGTCAAACCCACGTTGTGCTTCCAGCCGCGACAACCGCTCGATCTCAACTTCCGCACGCGCGCGAGGCAGCCCACTGAGATCGATAACCGGCAACGGCACCTGCAACGACGGTGCGATGATTTGCACCGGACTGCCATCGCGCGCCCTAAACCGTGCCCGCAACACCTCATGCCGGCGCACTACTTCGTTGAAGCTCTGACGCAACGCTGCGAGATTGAGTGGGCCTATGAACCGCACCGCCGCGGGACAGTTGTAAGTGGCCTTACCCGGTTCCAACTGGTCCAGAAACCACAGCCGTTGTTGCGCAAATGACAGCGGCAACTCTCCACCACGCGGAATGGGGATCAAAGGCGGTAAGTTCTGAGCGACAGTTCCAGTCGCTTCGATTTCGTGAGCCAATCCGCCTACGGTCGGCGATTCAAAAATGTGACGAAGCGTGATCTCCTTGTCCGAAAACGTCTCGCGTATACGCGCCAACAACTGCGTCGCGAGTAGCGAGTGACCGCCGAGATCGAAGAAGTTGTCGTGCAGCCCGACCTGAGTCACGCCAAGCACGTGCACGAACATTGCCGCGAGCTCCTTCTCGGTCTGCGTCTGGGGCGCGATATAGACGTCCTTGAGCTCAGGCCGCGCCTCCTCGGGCGCAGGCAACGCACGACGGTTAATCTTGCCGTGCTGCGTGAGCGGCATCGCGTCCATCAGTATGAACGCGGACGGGATCATGTAATCGGGCAATTGTTGCTGGAGGAACGATCGCAGCCTTGGCACAAGCCGGCGCGCGAACCTTCCTTCAAGCGGGTTATTTGCATACCGAGACCATGGCTTGAGATTGCCATTCGTCAGTGGCAGCAACTTGCTGCTATCTGAAGCGATGCCGTCTATTTGCTGCAACAACTCTCGCAGTCCGTTAACTGTTTCCGGCCGCTGCTCGCCGGCCAACAACTCGAGCGCCTTGAGAGATTGAAAGACCGTCGCATTGGGGAGAAATTGTGGGCTCTCCGGTAGACCAAGTTCTTCCGCTACACCCAAACGCAGCACGACGTCATAACGAAACTGCGTCATCTCATTTTGATAACGTCCCTGCTTCAGTAATGCATGAACGTCGCCGATCTCCGGAAAATGTTGTTTCAGAGCGACAAAGAAAGCCGGCTCGATAATCAACTCTTCTTCCTGGGCCATGTGCCGCTTCACTCGTTGTTCGAGTTGTGCAATCGGCAGCGACGCCGGCGCTTGATGCAACTGGACAGAAAGGTGGAAAGCTTCAAGCAACGGGAGACTGCGCACGTCACCGATAAAAATCGAGCCACCCGGCCGCACCACTCTAACCGCCCCTTCGATCACGCGTAGCAGGTAATCGATGCTCGGGAAGTACTGGACCACGGAATTGAGAATGACAAGGTCAAACGAATCTGGCTCGAAGCCCGCGAAATTGTCTGCGCTGCTATGACGCAGCTCGAGTTGCGGCAAATCTTCATTGCGCAGGCTTAAAGTTTGCTGGATGTAATCGAGTGCGATTGATGAAAAGTCCGTGCCGACATACCGCGTGCAAAACGGCGCCAGGCGTAACAACAGCAAACCGGTGCCGCAGCCAATCTCTAAAACTTTCCGCGGCTGCAACGACAGGATGCGCGCTATGGTCTGGTCCAACCACTCGCGCATCTCCTCTTCGGCGATCGGCTTGCCGGTGTAGCTATCGTTCCAGCCGGAAATATTGAAGGTAGGATCTGACTGGCCGCCGGGCTGGCTGTAGTTTTCATCGAAAACCATCTCCCACTGTGCGACTTGCTCGGCGCTCAACTCAGCACCGTCAACCGCTTCGCGATCGCCATTCTGAGACCCATAATTTTGTTTGGGCACGATGTAGGCGATTAGGCGCGGCTCGCCAGGAACATCTTCACTGGCAATCACGACCGCCTCGCGCACCTCTTCGTGCTGTTCGAGCGCTGACTCGATCTCGCCCGGTTCGATGCGAAAACCACGAATCTTCACCTGCTGATCCACGCGACCCAGATATTCGAGTTCTCCTTCGGAACGGTAACGGACAAGATCCCCTGTGCGATAAAGTCGCGCCCCCGATGTACCGCCGAACGGATCGGGCACAAACCTCTCTGCGCTCAATTCAGGCCGCCCCAAGTAACCCCTTGCGACGCCTCCGCCACCAACGTAGAGCTCGCCAGGCAGGCCTACTGGCAACAGCTCCATCTGCTGGTCCAACACGTACCCGCGCAGATCGCTGATTGGACGTCCGATCAGACTGCCGGCATTGGCCGCGAGATCCGCTTCGCGCACACGTCGCTCGGTAACGTGCACAGTCGTCTCAGTGATGCCGTACATATTCACGAGCTGCGGCCGCGCGTCGCCATGATCGCGAAACCACTGGCCCAGGTTTTCATAGTCCAACGCTTCACCGCCGAAGATCACGAGACGTAAGGCTTACGACTGCTGCACCTCGCGATTTGACACTTCATCGATTTGGCACAGTTGACGAAAAGCGGAAGGCGTTTGATTGAGCACTGTCACGTGTTCACCAACCAGCATTTCGTAGAAGGCGTCGGGAGAGCGACTGACGAGGTAAGGCACGATGACGAGTCGCCCACCATAAAGGAGCGCACCCCACATTTCCCAAACCGAAAAATCAAACGCATACGAGTGGAAGAGCGTCCACACGTCTCTGGAATCGAATGCGAACGAGTCTTGTGTCGCAGCGAAGAGCCGTACGACGTTGCGGTGCGTCACCATCACGCCTTTTGGTTTACCGGTCGAACCCGACGTGTAGATGATGTAGGCAAGATTGTCAGGAGAGACGTTTGCGGTTAACGACTCCGTACTGATCTCTTCTCGTAGGTCATCCACACAAACAACACGCGCGCGATGCTGCGGCAGGCCAGACGACAATGATTTCTGTGTCAACAGCACAGGCGCGGCGGTATCTTCCAAGATGAACGCGATGCGGTCGGGCGGATACGCGGGATCGATGGGAACGTACGCGCCACCCGCCTTCAACACTGCGAGCAACCCGACCATCATTTCCACGGAACGCTCCATGAAAATGCTGACCAGAACATCGGGCCCGATGCCGAGTGTTTTCAGGTAATGGGCGAGCTGGTTAGCGCGCTCGTCCAACTGGCGATAGGTAATAGTTTGGTTCTCGAACGTGAGCGCTGGTGCGTTTGGCGTCCGCTCAACCTGGGCCGCCACCAGTTCATGCAAACAGCGCTCGACCGGATAAACCCGATCGCTGTTCCACGCCAGCAGCTTTCGTTCTTCCTGCTGCGGCAACAACTGCAAGCGCGCGATCGATTGCTCGGGATGGTTGACTAACGATGCGAGCATCGTTTGATAGTGAGTTAGCAAACGCTCGATAGTTTCGGCGTCAAAAAGCTCGGTGCTGTATTCGAGAAATCCTGTCAGCGCGTCTTCGGTGTCGACGAATTCAAGCGATAGATCGTATTTGGAAGTGTGGCTCGTCGCTGGTAACTGCCGAACACTTAACTGAGGCAGGTTCAGAGTCGGCGCCAGACCGCTATGAACAGCGAAGACTACCTGGAAGAAGGGATTGCGGTTGAGCTGCCGCTCCGGCTGCAACTCTCCGACGAGTTTGTCGAACGGCACGTCCTGATGCTCGTAGGCAGCGAGCGCGATTTCCTTAACGTGTTGCAGCAGCTCACGGAATGTAAGCTCGCCGTTGATTTTAGTGCGTAGCACGAGAATGTTGAGGAAAAAGCCGATCAGGTTCTCGGTTTCGCCATGATGCCGGTTTGCGATCGCCGTACCGACTACGATGTCCTGTTGCTGCGCATACCGGAACAACAACACCTTGAACGCGGCGAGCAGCGTCATGAATAGCGTGACACCTTCACGATCGCTCAGCCGTTTTACGTCGTCGCTCAACGTTTTCGGAAGCGTGAAATTCAAACGCGCGCCGGCGAGCGTTGTTTGCGCAAACCGCGGCCGGTCTGTTGGCAACTGTAGCGGCGGCGCCCCGGCGAGTTGCTGTTTCCAGTAGTCGCGCTGTGAGGCGAGTCTTTCGCCTTGCATCCATTCGCGTTGCCACTGGGTGAAGTCGGTGTACTGGATCGGCAGTTCAGGTAACGGAGACGCCTGGCCGTTGGCAAACGCCTGATAAAGCGCCGCCGTTTCGCGAATCAAGATACCCATGGACCAACCATCAGCGACGATGTGATGCAGCGTGAGAATGGCCCAATGATGCTCCTCGTCGAGCCGCAGCAGCGTGGCGCGCAAGAGCGCATCATTAGTGAGATTGAACGGACGGCGGGCTTCTGTTTCGACCAGACGGCGCGCGCACAGGTCGCGTTGAGCCGGAGGTAAGTATGTTAAGTCGATTAGCTTCAGCGAGAGCGGACGTGCCGCCGTGCATATCTGCACCGGTTGCCGTTCAACGATCGTGAAGATGGTCCTGAGTGCATCGTGCCGGCGGATTATCTCGTTGAGACTCTGCTCGAGGGCCGCAACGTTGAGCTGGCCTTCTAAACTAATCGCCTCCGGAACATTGTAGAGCGGCGAATCGGGATCCACCTGGCTGAGAAACCACAATCGTTGCTGACTGAACGACAACGGAATCGGACCAGCCTGCGGGCGTCGCGGAATCTCGTGACTGCCGTTGGTCTGAGCTGCTTCCTGCTGCAACTGTTTCAGCAGCAGCGCCCGTTGCGCAGGCGAGAGCCGCTTGAGTAATTCAGCGCGATTGACCGTTTTAGACATCGGATCTGTGTTTGTGCCCGGTTTGTGGCTAAGCAGGGCTCTGGCTTTCGAGCATTTCTACGAGGGCGAGGAGCTTTTCATCGCTCGCGTGCGAGAGAATTGATTCTTCAATCAACTCGGCGAGACCGGAGATTGTCGGGTACTTGATAAAGTCGCGCAGGCTTAGTTCGACGGCAAAGTTCTTGCGAACGCGAGTGACGAGTTGAGTCGCGGTCAGCGAATGGCCACCGGACTCGAAGAAGTTTTCGTAAATACCAAAGTGGTCATTGCCCAGTATTTCACTCCAGAGCGCGGCCAACTCACTCTCAGTCGAGGTTCGCGGGGCCACAAAGTCGACCGCCGGTCGCGCGTGTTGTGGACCAGGCAACGGCAACGCTTTGCGATCGATCTTGCCGTTCGGCGTTAAAGGCAAAGCATCGAGGACCATGAAGGCCGACGGGATGAAATGCGTGGGCAAGCTGCGTCTGAGAAAGTTCTGAATCTCCGCGACCGAGAATTGCGCCGGCGCCGTTTCCTGAATTGCGCGATGCGTATGGTGATGGTCCCCGTTTCGCGATGCTGCCGCCTCTGAAAACGCGTAAAGCATCGCGACATACACGTCGTGTCCGTTCCCGTTCGCGTGTACGACCATCGAGTCGTCCACAACGTAGCGAAAGCCATGCGCTGCCAGGAGCGACGTGACACGCTTGAGTATCGCGCGGCTGTGGACCTCGATTGCGATCTGTTTGATGCGACGCCAATCCGCTTCCCGAATTCCTGATAAGACCTCAAACTCACTGCCTTCAACGTCGATCTTCAACAGATCGATGTGCTCGACATCGAGTTCTCGGATGACCTCCGAAAGTGTCTTGACCTGGCAGTTGTACGTCTCTCCGCGCAGGTATTCGTTCAGCAGATCATCGAGCTCTGACTGGGGCAGCAGATCCCGTTCATTCTCTCGCGCCGCGTTATGGATGAAGTCAGTCACGATCGCCTTCGTATCCTCTTTATCACCGGCACTGTTTGCGGTGCGGCCCGATAGCCCAGCCGCCTCGGGATAGAAAGTGAAGTTCGCAACGGTTGAGACATTGGAGAGACCGTAGTTGAACAGCCGGGCATTAGCGTTGTGGCGATTAACGTTTGCTCGTAGCAGCTCAAAGTTAGGCGGCAGCGGCTCGAATGAATAAATCTGCGCCGTCGGGCACTCTCGTCGCGCGAACAGTGTGAAGAGTCCGATGTTTGCGCCGACGTCGAAAACAACGTCGCCATCTTCGAGCGCAATCCCATGTTTCAGATAGACCTCGTCTTCAAACACTTCCTTGCTGAGAATGCTCGTTTGCAGGCTGCCGTGATGTGCGACGACCATTCCGTTTGGCAGACGGAAGCCGTCTTCGTCTGTTCGAGGCGCATTCAGAACGAGATAAGCGATAAGGCTGCTATCTCCCGGTGTGAGTTCCTTGATTGCGACCACTGCTTCGCTGATCGACGGATGTTGCCTGAGCATCGTCTCGATCTCACCCAACTCGATGCGGTGGCCACGCAGTTTGACCTGCTCATCGACGCGTCCCAGAAACTCCAGACTGCCGTCAGATAGATAGCGAACCAGATCGCCAGTCCGGTACATGCGCGCACCGGGCGCACGCCACGGATCGGGCACAAACCGTTCAGCGGTCAAATCGGGCTGCTTGCGATAGCCTCTGCTGACGCCGTCGCCACCGATATAAAGCTCACCCGTTACACCCAAAGGAACCGGGGCTAATTGTTTATCGAGCACATAGACGTTCTGGTTCGCGAGCGGCTTGCCGATCGGCATCGTCTGCGGGCCGCAGGCGCCGGTATATGTCGTCGACCAGATCGTGGTCTCGGTTGGACCATACATGTTATGGACCTGCGCGCCGGTCAACGTTTGCAGCTCGCCGACAAGCTCGCTGGGCGCCGCTTCACCGCCGAGTAAGAGATGCCAAAGGCTCGTGACTGCTCCGTGTGTAGCAGGATCGAGTAAGAGAAGCCGGGCGAGTGAGGGCGTACACTGCATATGCGTCACACCATGTTTCGCCACCTGAGTTGCGATTGAGTAGTCGCCTTCCTCTACTTTGACCTGGCTGCGCTTTCTGAGTTGGTTCAGGTAAGTCAGATTGGAAATCACCGAATCAACGTCAACGCCGAAGTCGATCAGGCAGGCAACTTCATCGACACCCGCGAGTTTCAAGCGGTCGATCATCCGCATACACGTTTCCGGCGTGCCGAATAGACCGCTTGTTTGATAGTAACGATCAAAAGCATGGGCCAGCAGCGCCTCGAGATCGGCAGCCGTCAGGTCATCTGCAACTTCGTGTCCCAGGCTGCGGAGAGAGTTTCTCGCCAGGCCCAGCGAACTGGCGAGATAGCGGCACAGAGGCCCCTGCACTCTCTCCGCGACGTATGCGAGGTCATTGCCGACAAAAGTGTGAAGCATGAGAGTCACAAGCGGTTTCTCTGCGCTTCCCTTTTGCGGCCGCCAGGCTTGGCGATAGATTTCAATCTTCTCTGCAAGTTCTTCAAGGCTCTGGCCGAGCAGGTGTGTTAACAAGCTGGCGCCGGCTTCACCCGCTGCGCGAAACGTTTCCGCGAGTCCCGCGGTCGTGATCCAGAATGGAAGCTCTGGTTGAATCGGTCGCGGATGAATTTTGATTTCGACTTCGTTGCCAGCGCCGCCTTTGAAGCTCAGGGCCTCGCCGCGCCAGAGACTTCGCACCCTTTCGAGCTCCTGCAACATGAGTTGCTTGCGCTCGGCATAATTATCAGGAGCAAACACGAAATCGTCGGCATGCCAGCCCGAAGCAAACGAAACCGCAACGCGACCGCGCGACAGGTTGTCGACAA
>DASXXL010000607.1:0-2277 GCA_036503085.1 Pyrinomonadaceae bacterium
ACATTGAAACGACACGACGATTTCATTCGCGCCGCAGCGAAGATCGCGGAGCGCTTTCCGCAAACACATTTCGTGCTCGCGGGTGTTGATACGTCGAGCACCGGCGAAGTGCGCAAGCAGCTCGAGCAAGTCGTAACCGAACTCACGCTCAACGATCGGTTTCATTTCCTCGGCTGGCTCGACGACGCGGCGAAACTACTCGCCGCACTCGACGTGTTTGTCTCTGCGTCGGAAACAGAATCGTTTGGACTCGCGATAGCTGAAGCAATGGCGGCGGGAACGGCGGTCGTCGCAACCGCAACTGACGGCGCGCGTGAAGTGGTCGAAGATCAGAGAACAGGGTTGATTGTTCCGATCGGCGACGTACCAGGGATTTCCAGCGCAATAGCAGCACTGTTGGCCGACGACGACCAAAGAAAACATCTAGGTTCACGAGCAAAAAAAGCCGTCGCGGAGAAGTTCAGCTTGCGAAGAATGGTCGACGAGATCGAGAAGCTTTATGTTGTTTGACTCTGTGCCTCTGTGTCTCTGTGGTTAACTGATTTGCAGGAAGGCTTAACCACAGAGGCACAGAGACACAGAGTTAGATCTAAAGCTTGTCGATCTTCGCGGCAAGGATGAAATCGCTCTCAGTAAGGCCGTCGATCTTGTGCGTGTAGATCGTGATCTCCGCCGTGCCCCAACCAAAACAGATATCGGGATGATGTCCCTGCTGCTCCGCCAGCTCACCGACGCGATTCACAAAATCCCACGCGGCGCGAAAATTCGCGAAGCCGTAATTCTTTTTGAGATGGTGCTCCATCACGACTTCCCAGCCGTTGAGCTGCGCCCGCAGCCGTTCGATATCCTTACCCTGAAGCGGCGGCACACCGCCGCGGCAAGGCACGCATTCCATACTCGATAGGTCGCAAAATTCTTCGCTCATAGTCCCAACGCTTTCTTCAGTATCGCGATCTGTCCCGCGTGATAGAGATCGTGTTGCACGCCGCCGTGCAGCGTCACGTACACACTCGAAAACTTAATCTCCGGATGATTGAGAATCGGCTGGTCCAACCGGGAATCGTCGACCCCGCCGATCGCTTCCAACAATCTTTCGTGCGTGTCGCGCAAATTGCGCTTCGTCTGCTCCCAAGACGCTTCACTGAAATCATTCACCGGCTCCCAGTCTTCCTGGTCCGGCAACTGCGCCGGGTCGCCGTTCAGCCGGCGCAGGCACGCGCCTTCCCACGCGCGAATGTGCTGCGTCAACTCCCAAATCGAGTGCGCGCCCGGAATCGGATGCGCCGCCGCTTGCTCCGCAGTGACGCCTTCGAGCAACTTCATCACCGATGGTCCATGCCACGCTTCCCCATCGAAAGCACGGCGAAACTGATCGCGAATTCGATCTACTTCAGACATTACTTACTTCTCCAATGCGGAAGATTCGACAAAATAGTAAGCTCTACGCGTGGCGCCACTCAAGCAAGTGACAATCTTTTGCGACGGTTCGAGTCTCGGCAACGGACAGGAATCGAGTCGTGCAGCGTCTGTCGCGTTGCTTGGTTACAAAGGAATCTGGCGCGCCGTCGGCGAGTATCTCGGCCGCGCAACGAACCAACAGGCGGAGATCATCGCCGCGGCAGTCGGACTCGAAGCGTTACGCCA
Organism: Pyrinomonadaceae bacterium; assembly: GCA_036503085.1. Lineage (GTDB taxonomy): Bacteria > Acidobacteriota > Blastocatellia > Pyrinomonadales > Pyrinomonadaceae > PSRF01. The sequence continues at coordinate 1,645 of DASXXL010000607.1, forward strand.
ACCGTGCGACGTGAAAGTGTTTACCGACTCGCGCTACGTGGTGGAAACGATGAGCGGACGTTTCCGCCGCAAAACCAACCTGCCGTGGTGGGAACGACTCGATCGCGCCGCACGTCCACACAAAATTCATTGGGAATGGACGCGCGGCCACGACGGCCACCTGCTTCAGGAAGCAGCCGACAACGCGGCCCGGCGAATCGCGGCCGCGGGCCACGTCGATGAATCAATCCTGCGCGACGCGGTGGACGCGGTGGGTACCGTTGAGCCATAATTTCGCCTCCCCTTAGCAAAGTCCGACGAGTTTGTGATAGTGGCTCCCACTTTGGCCAGAAAAAAGACCCTGTTTCCCGACGTTTGTTTGCGCCCAGCCGCTCTCGCGCTATGCGTGTCGCTGCTTCTCATAACTCCATTCACAACTCGCGCTCAGGAAAAGTTTAGGGGTTGGCAATGGCAGAACCCGCTGCCGCAGGGAAACTCGATCAACGCGATCAGGTTCGCGGCCGACAAGCGTCACGGTTGGGCCGTTGGCGCGAACGGTGTCGTGTTAACGACGAACAACGGCGGCTTCGAGTGGGAAGAACAGGAAAGCCCGTCTGACACGACTCTCTACGGCATGTACGTGAAAGACCGTTC
>DASXXL010000608.1:0-3476 GCA_036503085.1 Pyrinomonadaceae bacterium
GAGACCGCTCACCGTCTGCAAAGGGCGGGGGTCGGGCCGGAGACGTTGGTCGGCGTTGCTTTGGAGCGTTCGGTCGAGATGGTCGTCGCGTTGCTCGGCATTCTCAAAGCGGGCGGCGCGTTTGTGTCTTTCGATCTCACGTATCCGAAGGAACGTCTTGCGTTTCTGCTCGCGGATACGGGTGTGCGCCTGCTCATAGCGAGGCCTCATCTGCTGGAAAAACTGCCGCCGTTCGCTGGCGAGATCATGTTTCCGCAAGAGGACGGAGGGGATTACTACTCTGTGCAAGCAGTTAACCACAGAGGCACAGAGAACACAGAAAAAGTTGGACCAGGCCAACTCGCCTATGTCTTCTACACTTCAGGTTCGACGGGACAACCGAAGGGCGTGCTTACTTCGCACCGAGGCGTAGTCAACTATCTCACTTTCAATACCAACGCTTACCAACTAAGCGAGGCGGATACAGTCCTGCAACTGGCCTCGCTATCGTTTGACGCATCGGTGCGCGACATTCTCAACCCGCTGGTCGCCGGCGCGCGCTTGGTGCTCGTCAATGACACTGACGCCAGAGATCCCGAGGTCCTGCTCTCCACGATGTCGGAGCAGCGCGTGACCTGCCTGCTCAGCGTTGTCCCATCGCTGCTGCACGCACTAACCGAGGCGGCCGCACGACGCGCACAGGCTCTGCACGAAACCGCACCGGAGGTGCGAAGTGAAGGTAGCCAGGGGCAAGTGCGAAGCGCAGCGGAGCACGCCGCCCCTGGAAACCAACCAAACGAAGACCAGCCCGGAACGGGCGACAGACACGTTGTGGCTACCGTGTCTGTCGGCCCTCCAGGCCTTGTGCAATCTTCTTTAGCGATCCAGCGGCAGCGCGCTGACGCGCTCGCCCCTGGCTACCTTCGTCCCGCGCCTCCGGCGCTTTCTTCCACTGACTATCACTCGGAGCCTCCGGCGCGAAATCCTGCGCCTGGTGATCTTCATTCGGAGCCTCCGGCGCGTTTATCTGAAAACCCCAGCGCACATGCGCCTGAACAACCACCTGAAAACTCACGTGTACATGTGCCCGGGCATCTACGCCTGATCCTGACGAGCGGTGAGAATCTGCTTTTGTCGGAGTGTGCGAAAGCGCGGGCGGTGTTCGGCGAGGAGCTCACGATCGTTAACCAGTACGGCGCAACCGAATGCACGATGTCGCAGAGTCTCTACGTTGTTCCGCGCGGCGAGACGGTTGTTCCGCGGGTGGACACAGTTGTTCCGCGCGTCGAGACGGAGTCGGGCACGGCACTCGCCGGCAAGCCGATCGCCAACGCGCAACTCTACATTCTGGACAAGCGACTCCGGCTGGTTCCCGTCGGCGTCTCGGGTGAGGTCTATATCGGCTGCGTGGGTGTGGCGCGTGGCTACCTCCACGAGCCCGCGCAGACTGCCGAGCGATTCATCCCGCATCCTTTCAGCAGCGAACCGGGCGCGCGTCTGTACAGAACGGGCGACCTTGCTCGTTATCGTTCCAGCGGCGACCTCGAACTACTCGGCCGCATCGACCATCAAGTCAAGCTGCGTGGACTGCGCATTGAGTTGGCGGAGATCGAAGCTGCGCTGAACTTGCACGACGACGTGCGCGAGGCAGTTGTGCTCGCGCGTGAAGATCGTGTGGGCGAAAAGCGCCTCGTCGCATACGTCGTCGCGAGACAAGAGCAGTCGCCGTCGTTGCGCTCGCTGCGTGGCTTTCTCAAAGAGCGACTACCCGAATACATGGTGCCGTCGGCGTTCGTTTTTCTCGACGCGCTGCCGTTGACAGCGAACGGAAAGGTCGATCGGCAGGCATTGCCGGCGCCGACTTCTGCGCGGCCCGAATCAGGAGAGACTTTTGTCGCGCCCAGCACACCGGCTGAAGAGGTGCTCGCAGGAATTTGGGCAGAACTACTCGGTGTCGAACAGGTCGGAATTCACGATAACTTCTTTGAACTGGGCGGCCACTCCCTGTTGGCGACGCAGGTCGTCTCGCGTGTGCGCGAGTTTTTCCGCGTCGAGATTGCGTTGCGCCAGGTATTTGAGACGCCGACGGTGGCGGGCCTGGCCCAAAGCATCGACCTTGCCTTGGAGAAGAGTAGTGGACTCCTCGCTCCGTCCATCGAACGTGTTCCGCGACAAGATCTGTTGCCACTCTCGTACGCGCAACAGCGGCTGTGGTTTATTCATCAACTCGATCCGAACTCACCTGTTTACAACATCCCGCTCGCCGTGCGGCTCACCGGCAAACTCGATCTCGCGGCATTGCGTGCGACGCTGACCGAGATCGTTCACCGCCATGAAGCGCTGCGCACGACCTTCGCTGTTCATGATGGCCAACCGCATCAGCTCATTCATCCACCGGCTGAACTGGACTTACCGGTTACCGACCTGACGAATGCAGTTGAGCGCGAGCGCGAAGTACAACAGATAGCTGAAGCCGAAGCAAATTTGCCGTTTGATTTAGAGCGCGGACCATTGCTGCGCGTGCGCCTGTTGCAACTCTCGGAAGATGAGCAAGTCCTTTTGGTGACGATGCATCACATCGTCTCGGACGGTTGGTCCATGGGGGTGCTGGTCAAAGAAGTCGCGGCGCTTTACACCGCCTTGGCTTCGGGACAGCCGTCGCCACTTGCGGAACTGCCGATCCAGTACGCGGATTACGCGGTGTGGCAACGCGAGTGGCTGCGCGGCGAAGTATTGGAGCGGCAACTGTCGTACTGGCGGGAGCAGTTAACAGGCGCGCCAGCGGTGCTGGAGTTACCCAGCGATCGTCCACGGCCGGCAGTCCAGAGTTTCCGCGGCAGTTACGAGCCGGTGACGGTGAGCGCCGAACTGACTGCGCGATTAAAAGAGTTGAGTCGGCGCGAAGGAGTGACGCTGTTCATGCTGCTGCTAGGCGCATGGCAGGTGCTGCTGTCGCGCTACACGGGCGCAGAAGAGATTACGGTGGGAACGCCGATCGCGAATCGGCAACGTGGCGAAGTGGAAGGCCTGATTGGTTACTTCGTGAACGCCCTAGCGCTGCGGACGGATCTCTCAGGCGATCCGACATTTCGCGATCTGGTGGGCCGAGTGCGAGAGGTCGCGCTGGGAGCGTACCTGCATCAGGACGTGCCGTTCGAGAAGCTCGTCGAAGAACTCCAGCCCGAACGCGCGCTGAGCCACTCACCGATCTTCCAGGTCGTCTTCGTGCTACAGAACGCGCCGCTGGGAGAGCTGGCATTGTCCGGCGTGAATCTCGAACTGCTGCCGGCCGATAACGCCACGGCCAAGTTTGACCTGACGCTGAACCTGCAGGAATCGGGAGACGTCATCGGCGGCACTCTGGGCTACAGCACCGATCTATTCGAGGCCGACACGATCGGGCGCATGGTGGCCCACTACCTCACGTTGCTCGACGCGATCGCCACTGATGTGAATACACCGCTTTCACAGTTGCAGTTGATACGCGAAGACGAGCG
>DASXXL010000609.1:0-7449 GCA_036503085.1 Pyrinomonadaceae bacterium
CAAGGTCGTCGAATGGATGGATAAAGTGAGCGACGAAGTGTACCGGGCGTAAATCTTTTCATTCATCCACCTTCCTATTGACAGTCGACAGAAGCGCCGCTATATTCCTCTCCACTCGCTTGTCGATAGGAGCAACATGAAAAAGCAGAAAGCCGATCTCTTGCAGGGCACGCTTGAGTTGTTGATCCTGCGTCTGCTGCGCTCGCGGCAGTTGAACGGCTGGGAGATCACGCAACAACTCCAGATCGCGTCAGGCGACGTGTTGAGCGTTACGCCCGGCGCGCTCTATCCCGCCCTGCACCGGCTCGAAAACCGCGGCCTGATCTCCGCGGAGTGGGGACCTTCCGAAAACAACCGCAAGGCGAAGTTCTATAAGTTAACCGCAAGCGGACGAAAGCAGCTGGAAACGCAACGTAAAAACTGGGAACGGTTTTGTGGCGCGGTCGCCCTGATCATGCGCGACGCGTAGGAGTTTTCATGTTGGATCAACTCAAGTTGCGCTGGCGCGCGTTGTTCCGCAAAGACGAACTGGACCACGAACTCGAGGCCGAGTTGCGCTTTCATCTTGAACGCGAGGCCGAGCAGAACGCGCGGCACGGAATGAACCCAAGCGACGCTCGCTACTCCGCGCTCAAATCGTTCGGCGCGCTTGAACGCGCAAAAGAAGAATGCCGCGGCGTGCGCCTGCTGCACGAGTTTTTCCAGGACCTGCGCTACGGCAGGCGCTTGTTAACGAAGAACCCTGGCTTCACGCTGATCGCGATCGTGACGCTCGCGCTCGGCATCGGCGCTAACACAGCGATTTTCAGCGTCGTCAACGCTTTTCTGCTGCGCCCGCTGCCTTATGGCGATCCGAACCGCCTCGTGATGGTGGACTCACAGCATCGCGGCCAAGCGCTCGGCGTGTCGTTCCTCGATTACGAAGACTGGCGGCGGCAAAACAACGTCTTCGAAGACATCGCGTTCTTCAACCTGCGTTGGAACGCAAACCTTCAATTCGACAACGAAACCGAAACGCTCAGTCTGACGTTCGGCACGTCAAACCTCTTCTCGTTGCTTCAGGTGGCGCCTGCGCTCGGTCATGGACCAACAAACGGCGACGCTAACACGATCCTGCTGAGTCATGGTTTGTGGCAAAGAAGATTCGGCAGTGATCCAGCGAGCATCGGACGCCAACTTCGCATCGACGGCCAGAGTCTGACCGTGATCGGCGTCATGCCGCCCGGCTTTCGCTTCCCTTTTCAGAGTGATTTATGGTGGCTGAACGATCGTTACTTCGATCGCCGTAGTCGCGGCTTCCGTATCGATCAATCGATAGCGCGCCTCAAGCCCGGAGTGTCGCCGGAACAAGCGCAGGCCGAGATGAATGAGATCGCCGCTCGCCTCGCGCAAACGTATCCCGATTCAAACACCGAAGTCACCGCCACTGTCATTCCGCTACGCGACTTCTGGTTCGGAAAACTACGCCGCTCGTTTTGGCTGCTGCTTGGTGCGTGTGGCTTCGTACTGCTGATCGCCTGTGCCAACGTCGCAAACTTGCTGCTGACACAAGCCACGGTACGCGAGCGTGAGTTGACGTTGCGCGCGGCGCTGGGAGCGAGTCGCGGGCGCTTGCTCAGGCAGTCGTTATCCGAAGCGTTGCTGTTGGTTTCGCTTGGCTGTGCGAGCGGGATCGTGCTCGGCGCGTGGGGTCTGCGGCTGTTGGTTGCGCTCTTGCCGCCAGAGCTCTTGCCGTTCTTTGTGAAGATCGAGCTCGACTGGCGGGCCTTGACGTTCACGTTGGCGCTCTCAGTATTGACGGCGCTCTTTGTCGGCCTGACGCCGGCGTTGCGCAGCGCGTCAGTACACCTGGACCAGTCACTTAAAGAAGGCGGTAGGTCCGGCACGAGCGCCGGGATGCAACGAGTTCGCGGCCTGTTGGTGGTAACGGAGATCGCGCTCGCGGTCGTGCTGCTGGCCGGCGCGGGATTGATGCTGCGAAGTTTTGCGCGTTTGCAGAATACGTCGCCGGGCTTCAACGCGGAGAACGTGCTGCACCTCGAGATCAATCCGACGTATCAGCGCGAGGACGATTACCGCGTCGAGCTTATGTCGCGACGTTATCAACAGTTGCTGCAAGAGGTCGCAAAACTTCCCGGTGTGATTGCGGTCGCCGCCAACAGCGATCTGCCCTTCGTTGGACAGAAGCCGTGGTATCGAGGCGAGTTTTCGATTGAGGGACAGTCGGACAACGAACGCGAACAGAATCCGATGGTTAATTACCAGGCGGTCTCGCCCGATTATTTTCGCGTGATGGAGATTCCGGTGCTGCGTGGCCGCGTCTTTGATAACCGCAACACGGTGGGCCCCGGTGGTGAGCGCGACGTTGCGATTATCAGCCATGGACTCGCGGAACGGATGTGGCCCAACGGCGACGCGTTAGGCAAACGCATCACCTGCGACGAGCACGGCGCTGGTTGTGCTGAAGTCATCGGCATCGTCGGCGATGTGAAGCACAACAGTCTGGTGGACGACGCCGGTTACGATATTTACTACGCCGCTTATCAGAGTTACGCGAAGCAGACACATTTTGTCGCGCGCACGCAAGGCGACCCGACGGCGTTCGTCAACGACATCAAGCGCGCGATCTGGCGCGTCGCCCCTGATACAGGTGTTTTCAACGTTGTGCCTTTAACGAGACTCTCGACGAATACCATCTGGCAATCACGACTCTCGGGATTGCTGTTGGGCGTTTTCTCGGCGATCGCGCTCGTTCTCGCGGCGGCAGGTATATACGGCGTGATGGCGTATTTCGTCACTCAGCGCACGCGTGAGATCGGCGTGCGCATAGCACTCGGCGCGCAATGGAGTGACGTGCTGAAGCTGATTTTGAAAAACGGAATGCTGCTGGTTGCTATCGGCGTAACGATCGGGCTCGCAGGCGCGTTCGCGTTAACACGACTGCTGGCAGCTCTGCTGTTCGAAACCTCTCCGACCGACCCTGTCACATTCGGCGCGGTGGCGCTTTGCGTGGTTCTCGCAACGTTGCTGGCGTGCTACATTCCTGCGAGACGCGCGACTAAGGTAGATCCACTGGTTGCGTTGCGCTACGAGTAAACGCCCACTCCAACGGAGCCAAACACACTTGAACCTGAGACCCGTATTCATCATAACTCTGCTCTTACTTAGTCCGACTTACGTCTTTACGCAAACTGAAAACATCACGCGCCAGGAAACACTGCGCGGCTCGATCACGCCCGAGCGCGAGTGGTGGGACGTGCAGCATTACCACTTGCAGGTCGAGTTTCTGCCTGAGACCAAAAGGTTGCGCGGCTCAAACACGATCACCTTCAAGACCGTCAAACCGGGCAGCAGAATGCAAATCGATCTCCAGCCGCCGCTCGCAATCACGAAGGTCACACACGGCGCTTCAGAACTAAAATTCGAACGCGAAGGAAACGTCTATTGGGTGACGTTCGACAAGGAGCTGCCGAAGGGCGTCGAAGACAAGGTCGAAGTGTTTTATGAAGGCGTTCCGACTGTCGCCAAGAATCCGCCGTGGGTTGGCGGGATTACCTGGGGCCGAGACGATCTCGGAGAGAACCTCATCGTGACGACGGCCCAGGGCATCGGCGCGAGCATCTGGTGGCCCAACAAAGATCACGGCGCCGACGAACCAGATCGCGGAATGCAGATCGACGTCACGGTGCCGGAGCGACTCGTTGCCGTTTCCCACGGCCGCTTGAAGAAGGTAGACCATGATGTCGCCGCTAAGACGAAAACCTTTCATTGGGAAGTCGTGAACCCGATCAATAACTACGGCGTCAACGTCAACATCGGCAACTACGTGAATGTCTCTGACAAGTACAACGGCAAAGGCGGCGTGCTTGATATTAACTATTGGGTGCTGCCGCATCAGAGGGAATCCGCGCTGAGGCAGTTCAAGGAAGTGCCGCGCATGTTGGAAGCATTCGAATACTGGTTCGGGAAATATCCGTTCTATGAAGACGGCTACAAGCTCGTGACGGTTTCATATCCCGGCATGGAGCACCAAAGCTCGGTCACTTACGGCAACTGGTTTCGCAATGGTTATCTGCAGCGCGACCCGTGTGCGTGCGGCGTGGGTATGAAGTTTGACTTCATCATCGTTCACGAATCGGCGCATGAGTGGTTCGGCAATAACATCTCAATGAAAGACGCCGCCGATATGTGGATTCATGAAGGCTTCGCGAATTACGCGGAGAACTTGTTCGTCGAATACCACTTCGGCAAGAAAGACGCGGAAGATTACGTGATCGGCACGCGTCGCTCGATCAGAAACGATCGCCCGATCATTGGCGTGTATGGGACCAACAGAGAGGGCTCGGGAGACATGTATCCGAAGGGCGGGAACATGCTCCACACAATTCGTCACGTTATCAACGATGACGCGAAGTGGCTGTCGATCCTGCATGGCTTGAACACTGAGTTCTGGCACCAGACGGTCACGACGCAACAGGTCGAAAACTTCATCTCCACCAAAGCGGGCATCGATTTCAGCAAAGTGTTCGATCAATATCTCCGCACAACACAGATTCCGCTCTTGAAGTATGAGATAAACGGCAAGACGCTGTCGTTTCACTACGAGCGAGTCGTCAAAGGCTTCGCGATGCCGCTGCGCGTGAACATCAACGGGAAAGAAATGGTGATCACGCCGACCGAGACACAACAGACGCTCGAAGTCCCTGACGAGATCAAATCATTCGAAGTCAATCGCAACTTCTATGTTGAAGTAGCAAAAGGTTGACGGCGAATTAGGCAGAGAGTAGAGTGAGCGCCTAAGCAATTAGTCCGTTTCCCGTAGAGTTTTCCCCCTCGTTGTAAACCCTCATACCCAAACAAGCGGGAGCAAGGAGTTGGTTCCACATGTCTTACTCGCGTACTTCTCACCTGATATTTCTGTTACTCATCTCGATCGCGGCAATAGCATCAAACACAAACGCTCAGACAGTCTCGTTTTCACGTACCGATCGAGACCTGTCGATAGATAACCCCGCCCAGATTGTGACCGCAGACTTCAACAAGGACGGAAATCTCGATCTGGCCTTCTCCGATAAATTCGTTCCTCAAGTGTTCGTCGTCCTTGGCGATGGCCACGGTGCTTTCGGCCCTGAAATGAGCTTCCCAACAGTCGGGCCGGCCACTTCGATCGTGACCGCAGATTTCAACCGCGACGGAAATCCCGACCTGGCAATGGCCGTGCCTTCACAAAACTCGATCGTCATTCTGTTCGGGGCTGGCAACGGAACCTTTGGCGCGCCGCTGGAACTCCACGCCGGCCCGTCTCCGTTCCAAGCTCCTCTCGGAGTTGTAGCGGGTGATTTTGATGGCGACGGCATTCCGGATCTGATGAGTATCGCGGTGGGCTCGAACGTGGTCTCTTTCATCAAGGGAAACGGCGACGGGACTTTCGGTCCGTACACTTTCGCCGGTACGGTTCGCGACGATCCATTGATGATCCTCGCGGCCGATTTCAACCTCGATGGCATCCTGGATATAGCAACAGCAAACTTCGATTTCTTCGGTATCACCGTTGCGCTGGGCATAGGCAACGGAACACTCAAGAGTCCATTCGAGATGGGGACGAGTAGCGGCGGAGCTGTCGCGCTAACGACCGGAGATTTCAATCAGGATACATTTCCCGATCTCGCTTTCGTGCATCGCTTCCCGCAGCTGCCCGGGACCGTTTCGCTCGTTCTCGGCAATGGTGACGGAACGTTTGGACCAGCAAGGAGCGACGCTACTCCCGGTCTCGATCCGCGCTCCATCGTGACGGCGGATTTCAATCTGGACGGCGATCTCGATGTGGCGGTCGCAAACTTGGTTTCAAACACGGTCTCGATCCTGCCGGGCACAAACGATCTGTTCCAGATCGGATCCCCGCAGAACCTCTTGTCTTTCTCTAATCCGATCGCGCTGGCCACGGGTGACTTCAATAACGACTGCCGGCCCGATCTCGCTGTCTTAAACGCGGGTAACGGGACGTTGTCGATTCTGTTGAATACAACGCCAAAGGCGCCGCTGCAGATTGTGGATGTTCTGCTTTCCAAGGATGTGTTATGGCCGCCCAATCACAAGCTGATGGATGTGACGGTCGACTACAGCACGACAAACACTTGCGGCCCGGTGATGTGCTCGCTCAGCGTTACGAGCAACGAGCCGGTAAGCGGGAGTGGTGATAACACAGCGCCTGACTGGGAAATCATAGACGAGCATCACGTTCGTCTCAGAGCCGAACGCGCGAGCAATGGTTCGGGACGTGTCTATACGATCACGATCACTTGTAGCGATGGCAGCGGAAACCCGGTGAGCACGTCTGCTACGGTAACGGTTCCTAAAAACCAGCGGCAATAAACGGTGAAGAAAGTCTAGGTCTTCTGCTCGACGACACTCGTGCCGAGTCGTCGAGCAAGACCTTGTGCGCCCCAGCTCATCACGACGTTGTGGTTCCACTCGAAGACCGGACGAGCAATGGGCGAAAGCAGATTCATCCACTGCTTCGTCGTCTCGACGTTCCAATCGTACCTGACGATCGTTTCGCCGTTCTCAGTCGAGAGTTGCCACAGGCCGCGGCCCTGGAGTTCGCCTTTAGCGATGCCCTCGAGCAAGCGCGGCGCCTCGATACGGACCGTTTCCATGTCGAAGCTCAGCCGGTATGGCAGCTTGCTCTTCCACGTGTAGCGATGAAGAGTGCCCACGCCTCTTTCATCGCCCTGGCGCACTTCAACTACATTCTTGACGCCCTTCCACCACGTGGGCCATTCCTTCGAGTGATAGATCTCGTTCCAGACCTTTTCGATCGGAGCTTTAACGCGCCAGATAGTGACGAATTTGTAGTCTTTCATCGGTTTAGTTTGAGGATTACACCGCCAACATTCACGACGCCTTTCTTGCCTTGACCGTGCGACCGTCGGGAAAGGTTACGATGATGGCGGTCACTTTTCCAGCCGCGTCTCTTTCAAAACTCACCGCATTGCCGATGGGCTGCGCCGTGAATTTGTCGGCTGCGGCTTCCGGCACGAGCTCGATGCGCCGGCCGCTCGGATCGAAAGCGAATAATTTCTCTCCCTCTTGTCTTACGACCAGCACACCCAAGCTTCCACCATCATAGCTGCCGACAAACGCTGCAAACTTGCCATCGGTCACGCCTGCAACCGGCGGTTGGGCCGACTTCGGCGCGGGAGCAGGATAGGCCGATCCGGCCGGCGGCAACGACGAGACTGAAACAGCAGCAGACTGCACGTTGCTTTGCGCGCCCGGATGAATCGGAAAAGGCGGACGCTTCGGACTAACGGATCGGTTCTTCGAGACTTCCGCCAGCGCGACTTCGACCGCTTTCTCGAGCTGCGGATCTCGCCCGGCGATCACATCAGCGGGCGTGATCTCGACGTCGAAGTCAGGAGCGACGCCAAAGTTTTCAATGCCCCAGGT
>DASXXL010000610.1:0-6199 GCA_036503085.1 Pyrinomonadaceae bacterium
GGTTGGTCCAAACCTGATTGAGCTCGCTGCCATAAGCTTTCACCGGCGGCAGGTCGTCCGCATACTCGCGCGTGAGCGCGATGTTCTTCTTCCGCAACTTGTACTTCAAAATCAGCAGCGTGTTGTCCAGGCTCTTGTGAATATCGACTTTCTGGACTGAAGCCTGGTCCATGTAGCTGTACTCTTTGATCGCCGTGACGAGTTCGGAGATGCGCGCCGTACCTGTCTTGATCTCACGCGCGAGTTTTGCAGTCGTGATTTGCGCGTTCACGCGAGCGAGTACGTCTTCGGTGGAGCCGGCATCGATCTTTCCGAGCACCTGTTCGAGACTCTCAGCATCCACGCCGGCCTCGACGAGATTGTTTGAAAGTTTCCACGGCTCGGCGATGCCATGCTCTTCAAGCCACGTCGCGAGCGCGTCTTCGCGATCGCTTTGCTCGAGCGAGTTGAGCGGCCGGGCGGTTGTTGCGTGTTCGATCGCGGCGGTTTCGAAAGCACGAATCGCTTCGTGTTGTTCGGGCGTCAGATCGTGACCGCAGAGTCGTAGATCTGCTTCGCGCAACTCCGCCAACGTTGCGATCAGATCGTTTGCAGCGCGCGTTGCTCCGGCCGCCGGGTTGTTAAGCTCGTGAGCAAGTCCCGCCGACAGCTTGCCAAGCGCCATCAGTTTATCGCGCTGCTGATCGGCGGTCGTAACGTCGCGCACACGATCGCTCATAATTCCGACGAGACGTTCGACCAACACCGGCATGCGCTGCATCAACTCCGGAAACAGACTTACCGGAAAACGTAACAAGCGCATGTGGGTCAACGCGCGACCCGTGGCCGACCACTCCTTCATCCGCGAAAACGGCAGCTTGCCACTGACTTCCGTGTTCGGCTCACCCGCTCGCGCGATGTACACGTAACCGTCGTGCGCCTGCTCGTCGCGATACGCGCGCACCTCGCCTTCAAGATAAACAGCCATCGAGTCGGCCGGTTCACCCTTACGAAAGAAAACATCGCCCGGGTTCAGGTGCACCTCCTCAGTATTGTCGGCAAACCAGCGCAACTGCTCTTCCGGCAGATCTGAAAAAACGTGCACCCGTTTCAACGCTTCAACCTTGTCGGCTGGCGAGCTTGTCGTCGCACTGCCTGTTTCAACCACGCCGGAGACGGGCACCGGAGTTCCCACACCTTCGATGTTTGTTTCTTCCATCTCTCAGACCACCTTGCTGAGATATTGATGCACGAACGAGATCGCCACCGAGCCTTCGCCCACACCCGAAGCAACTCGCTTCACCGATCCATGCCGCACGTCACCAACAACAAAAACTCCGGGCACGTTCGTCTCTAGCAGTCCCGGATCGCGGTCCAACTGCCATCCTTTCGGCCGTTTCCCGTCGCGCATGAGATCGGGACCGGAGAGAATGAAGCCGCGGTCGTCGCGTTCGATGATGTCGCCGAGCCAGTTTGTATTGGGCGCTGCGCCGATCATGATGAACAGCGAGTTGGCCGGCACGCGGTTGACTTCATCGGTCGTCGAGCAGTGGATCGAAAGGGCTTCGAGATGATCTTCTCCGTGCGCTTCCGCCAGCGATGAGTTGAACTCGATCTGCACGTTCTTTGTTTCTTTCAACTGGTCGATCAGGTATTGCGACATGGAATTCGAGAGCGACGAGCCGCGCACCAGCATCACTACGCGGCGCGCGTATTTCGAGAAGTACATCGCGGCCTGTCCCGCGCTGTTCGCGCCGCCGATGACGAAAACGTCTTCGTCTTTCGTCGAGAGCGCTTCGGTCATGGCCGCGCCGTAATAGATGCCCGCGCCCGTGAGACGTTCGACTCCCGGCGCATTCAGCTTGCGCCACTGTACGCCTGTTGCAACCAGCAATGCGTGGCAGCTCAGCTCTGCGCCGTCGGCAAATTTCAGCAGCCGATATTGACCATCGAGCCGCAGGCCCGTAGCTTCCGCCGAAAGTATTTCAACGCCGAAACGCCGCGCCTGGACCACCGCGCGCCGCGCGAGATCGCCGCCGCTCAGTCCACTGGGAAAACCGAGATAGTTTTCGATGCGACTGGACATGCCAGCCTGGCCACCCGGAGCTTCACGTTCAACCATCACGGTGCGCAACCCTTCGCTCGCGCCATAGACCGCGGCCGCGAGTCCCGCTGGACCACCGCCGACGATCGCCAGATCGTAAAAGGCTTCCGCGGCGCGCGTTCTGAGTCCGACGTTTTTAGCAAGGTCAGCCAGCGTGGGCCGTTGCAGCCGTAAACCGTTAGGAAAGATCACGAGCGGCAGGTTTTGCTTTTCGTCATCGTCGAGCAGATCGAGGAGCGCGCGAACTTCACTGTCCGTCTCTGCCGTTTCGATATCGAGCCACTGATACGGCACGTGATTGCGAGCAAGGAAGTCTTTGATGTTGTGAGAGTCGGGCGACCAGCGATTGCCGAGTACGCGAATGCCTTCGAACGGCGGCGGGAAGTCGGCTTTCCAGTCTTCGAGCAGATCGTCGATGACGGGATAGAGGTTCTCCTCCGGCGGATCCCACGGCTTGAGCAGGTAATGATTGACGCTCGCTGCATTGATCGCGGCGATGGCGGCGTCAGTATCGGCGTAAGCTGTGAGGAGTACGCGCTTCGCATCGGGAAAGAGTTCGAGCGCTTGTTGCAGAAACTCGACGCCGGAAAGACCCGGCATTCTTTGGTCCACGAGGAACAACGCGACAGGGTTGTTCCGCAGTTTCAACTCGCGCACGATCTCCAGCGCCGCTGCGCCTGATTCAGCCCGCAGCACGCGATACTCGCTCGCGTATTTGCGACGGAGATCGCGCTCGATCGCCCGCAATACTTCCGCGTCGTCATCGACGGTTAACAATACCGGTTTCGTCATGATTATTTCCGGCATTGTATCAGGACGTTGGGAGGCCGCAAGGCGACCGGCCTTACAAGGCTTTGATGCCCCAAAAAGTCGGTTACGAACTGAATTCTCTGTGCCTCTGTGCCTCTGTGGTTGGTTTTCGCTAAGAAATTATTAACCACAGAGACACAGAGACACAGAGAAGAGCGCGCTCGTTGAGTTTGGGGCAAAGCTGCCTTACAGCAACGTCAACACGCCGCCGGTGTGCCAGAAGAGCACTCGATCGGTTCGTCTGAATCGTCCTTCCCGGCAGTAGGCGATCAAGCCAGCTGCGGCTTTGCTCGTGTAGACCGGATCCAATAAGACGCCCTCGAGGTTGGCAAAAAGCTGTGCGGCTTCCTGTGATTCGTTCGTCGGCACGCCGTAGCCGGCGCCGATGAAACTATCGTCGACGTACAGTTCGTCCGCGGTGACAGTATCTGTCCGGCCCAGGAGTGAAAGCATTGGTCCAACTGCGCGCAACGCGTTCTCGCGGATCGTCGGCGCCGGATCGTCCGCACTGACGCCGAGCAGTTGCAAGTGATGATAGTTGAACAATCGCTTGCCGACCTCGAGGCCGGCTTGTGTTCCGCCTGACGATGTGGCGAAGACGATCGCATCGAACTGTTCGCTGAGCTCGAGTTGTTGAATGCCGAGTTCTTCGAAGGCAGAGACCATTCCGAACGAGCCGACTTCGTTCGAAGCGCCTAACGGAATCTGATAGACGCGCTCGCCGCGTTGTTCGAGCTCACGCGCGATCTCTTCCATTCTCGCGGCGCGTTCGTGACTGGCGGCGACGCGATGGATCTTCACGCCGAGCAGTTCGTTGAGTCGCGAGTTCGCGCGCGCCGTTGCCGGATCGCCGCCGCTGAGGATGAGTTCACACTTGAGCCCGAGACGTCTTGCGGTCAGCGCGGTAGTTCGCGCGAGGTTTGAAGTGATCGATCCGGTGGTGACGATCGTCGTTGCGCCGCGCGCGCGGGCATGCGCCAACACATACTCGAGCTTGCGGAGCTTGTTGCCGCCGCCGAGATATCCGGTCAGGTCGTCGCGCTTGATCCAGAGTTGTGGCGCGCCCGGAATTGCTTGTCTGAGTCGGTCGAGTCGTTCGACTGGCGTGTTGAAGTTGAGCAAGCGGAGGCGTGGGATGTTGGTAAACAACTCAAGCGCCGAAGCCTTATTGCTGGTCCTGTTAATTCTTAATCGTTCGGTGCTCATAAATTCGTCCTTCCTACTGCGTATTGCATTTGAGCTGCGACTGCGCGCGCCGGGGTCTGCGCCGGTCTAATCACTGTTTCGGCAAAGCGTTCCATCTCTTCCAACTGCGGGCTGCACTGCAACAGCAACAAGTCGACTCCCGCAGCTTCAAACTCAGCGACTCTTTCTGCGACTTGATCCGGTGTGCCGACTAACCCCGAGCGCAGGCCGCGATTCGAAACGCTGTAGTCTTCGAGCGAAACCTGCTGCTCCAGCTTCGTGCCCGCCAGCCACTGCCGATAATTCTCATAACCCGCGGCGTGTTGTTTGACGTTGGTGATGCGTTCAACCTCGCGCCTCGCTTCGGCTTCGTTGTCGCGCACGATCGCATACGCCGCGACGCCGAACTTCATCGGCGGCAAACCATGCCGCTCTCTGCGTTCGGATAGATCGCGTACCTTCTCACGCACGCGCGCGGGCTCGTCGCCGTGCATCACGTACGCGTCACACCAGCGCGCGATCAATTCCTTCGCCGCTTCCGACTCGCCGCCCGCGTAGATTGTTGGTCGTGGTCGAGTGCGCGGTTTGGGTTGTAACACCGCGTCTTCGACTCGATAGTATTTGCCCGCGAACGAGAAGTGGTCTTCCTCCCACAATCGCTCCACGATCTCCAGCCACTCGCGCGTGCGCGCGTATCGATCGTCGTGTTGCTCAAACGCGACGCCGTATTTGCGCGCCTCGTCGGCCCACCACGACGACACGACATTCAATGACAGACGGCCGCTGCCGCCGATGTGATCGATGTTCGCCGCCTGCTTCGCTAGCAGCGGAGGCTCGTGAAATGTCGGGCGCACAGCCACCATCAACTCGAGCCTTTCCGTCACGGCCGCCAACGCTGCGGCGGTGGACCAGGCATCGAGCGAAGGCGCTTCGGCGCCCTTGATGTCATTGAGGTTGAGCTCAGCGATTAGCGTGAGGTCGTAGCCGATCTGCTCGCTGCGTTTCGCCAGACGGCTGACGTAGCTCCAGCTCGCCTCCATACCTTCGTCTTCAACATTTCTCAGCCAACCGCCGAAAACCGGGAGCCAGTAACCGTAGCGCATCGCCGAACCTCCTCTTCGAGAAAATCGACCAGCCGTGCGTGTGGATCGAAGCCGATCACACGTGACGCATCAGCGACAAAGTTGGAAAGCGCATTGATGTCGTAGTAGAGCAGCGAACCGTCGCGGTCATCGATGATGTACTCGACACCGCCGACGTCGATCTGCGCCGCCTGGACGATTCGCTCGACCGCTCTGATCACGTCGCGAGGTGGTTCGAACGCTTCGACACGCAGACCGGATCGTGGCGCATCGACCGGGCAAGCCGCGCGTACCAGTTCAACGCCGCCGGTGGTCTGGCAGATATCAGCGGGGCAGAGATTGAACGTGTCGCCCGTGGTGAAGACTTTGATCGCGTAGAGATACTTGCCGCCGAGTGTTTCGACGCGCGTGATGTGTCCGTCGTGTGGTGGAATGAACTCCTGGACCAGGCCTGTCTCGTCGATACCGAGATTGAGCTGGCCGTGTTCCGCGGCCTGGACCAGCGCGTCGCGCGAATCGAAACGCACGATGCCCGCGCCGCTGCCGCCGATGTTTGCTTTCACCACGATCGGGAAGCGAAGACCCTCTGACGCCGCGACGGCGAGTCTTGTTGAGTTGATGACGCGGGCGCGCGGATAGGCGAGATCGAGCGAGTCGAGTAACGAGAGCTGGCGTGCTTTTGAGATCTCGATCGCAAAAGCCGTTTGCCCGTTGATGACTCGCGTGCCGAGTTGTTCGAGATAGTTCAGGTATTGAAGGGTGTACAAGATTCCGTGACCGTGGCCGCGCAGGTAGGCCGACGGGCTCATACGATTGAAGACAACGTCGTAATGCTTTTCGTTCTCGCCCGGATCGTAGCTGTGCTGTGTTGCGTCGAGCGTGGTGTAAGGAAGTTTCCGGCGCTCGAGTTCGGCGAAGAGGGGCCGAAACCAGTCGGGGTGTTCGTAATAGATGGCCAGATTGCTTGAGTCGTACATGGCGTCTCCTCGTTTGCTTCGTGTTTGCAAGCACAAAAAAAGGCCGCTCGAAAGGAGCGGCC
>DASXXL010000611.1:0-8923 GCA_036503085.1 Pyrinomonadaceae bacterium
GATATTTCCAAGGCTGTGCGCGATCTGGGTCACAAGAACTCTTACGATTTGGAAGAAGGCATGGGCATTACCGCCAACTGGATGCGAGACGTATACAACCTCTGATGAGCAAAGCACTGGTTACCGGCGGGGCGGGATTTATTGGTTCAAACGTCGTGAAGCTACTCGTTGCTGAGGGTTACGACGTTAGCGTGATCGACAATCTTTCCTCTGGCTATCGAAAAAACCTGGACCAGTTCAGGAATGTGAGTTTCACCGAGGCTGACGTGCGCGATGAAACGGCCGTTCAGCGTGCGATGGCTGGAGCGGAGGTTGTTTTTCATCTCGCCGCGTCAGTCGGAAACGTGCGCTCGATCGAGCAACCGATCGAAGATTCCGAGGTTAATCTCCTGGGTACGATTCGGGTGCTGGAAGCAGCGCGCCGCGCCGGCGTACGGAAGTTGATATGTTCGTCGTCGGCTGCCATATTCGGTGAGCTGCGCCGTTTGCCGATTCCCGAAGATCATCCTACAGAGCCGGATTCACCTTACGGTGTCAGCAAACTCGCCGAAGAGAAAATGTGTCTCGTTTATGCGAAGCTGTATGAGTTGGACGCGATCTGTCTACGCTACTTCAACGTTTATGGCGTTAACCAACGATATGATGCTTACGGTAACGTAATTCCGATCTTTGCCCACCGCTTGCTGCGTGGCGAACCTCTCATCATTTACGGAGACGGTGAACAAACACGAGACTTTGTTAACGTAGCCGATGTCGCCCGGGCCAACCTGCTGGCCGCGCGCTCGTCCGGTATCTCGGGCGCTTTCAACGTCGGCTCAGGTGTTTCGCTTACGGTAAACAGTCTCACCGCAATGATGCTGGACGCCGCAGAAATTTCCGTTCCCGTGCAGCACGTCGAGCCGCGCAAAGGCGAGGTGCGCGACAGCCGGGCGGACATTTCAGCCGCCCGCGAGACGTTGGGTTACGAACCGACGGTCCCGATCGAACAGGGACTATCAGAATATATGGCCTGGGCCAAAAACGAACTGGCCTGAATTACAAGCGTCTAATCGATGAGCAATCCCACTGTCAGCGTCGTGATGCCGGTTTACAACGGAGAGAATTATCTTCGTTCCGCTATCGAGAGCGTGCTGTCTCAGACGTTTCAGGATTTCGAAATTATCGTTGTCGACGACGGATCGAAGGATTCCACGCCCGCCATCGCCCAGAGCTATGGCGATCGCGTGCGCTACGTCAGGCAGGAAAACGCGGGCGTAGCAGCAGCAGTGAATCACGGCATAAGCCTGGCTCGCGGACGCTACTTCGCGTGGCTCTCGCACGACGACCTTTACGCTCCTGAGAAACTCTCAGCGCAGTTGCGCGCCCTGCAATCTATGGGTGGACCAGCGGTCTGCTATACCGATATGAAATGGATCGACGGAGACGGGAAAGTCTGGGGCGAGAAAGAACTGCCCTTGCCCGACCGGAGCGTGCTGGTGAAGTCGATCCTGCTTTGGGAGCCCGTCTCGTTCGCCGCCTATTCGCTCATGTGTGACTTGTCCTGCTTCGAGCAGGTTGGCCTTTACGACGTGAAGAAGCGACACACGCAAGACGCCGACATGCTGCTGCGGCTGGCGCGCAATTTTCCTTTCGTACACGTGCCCCAGAAACTCGTTTCGGTGCGGGAACACGGTACGCGAGACTCTTATCGCCCAACTTTTATCGCGGAAGCCAACGAGTTCTACCGCGAGTGGTTCGACTCGTTAACACCTGCGGAGCTGTGCGGCGCAAGCGAATCGCCGCGCGACCGCGCTATGTCGCGCAAGCGAATCGCGGACTCGATCATGAAGCGCGGCATTCCCTGGGTGAAACTCGCGCGCAGCGAGTATCGGCGAGCGGTCGGCGAAAGCCCGCTGGTGTTGCCCGCTGTGGCCGGCTCGTTTGTCCTGGAGTATTGCCGAAATCAGTTCAACGCGCGCCGCAGCTTCTACCGGATCGGAGTCCGCTCGTACCTGCGCCGGCGGTTGGCCCAGCATTGATATGGGGTTGAGAATCAGCATCTATAACGACCCGGCCGGCAGCGGGATCGGTGGTTCGCCATTCCATGCTGCTGTACTCGCTGAGGCTCTCGCGAAGCATCATCACGTCGACTTGTTTCACCGTATACCGTCACTTACCGCGGAGCAGCTCGCGGCAAATTCCGGAACCAACCTGCACGGTGTTGAGCTTCACTATGTGGGCGATGAAAAGCCGTCGCCTCTTTCACGCCGCAATCCGATCAGTAATTATCGTGAGTCTCGTAAGACATTGGCGCGGCTGAGTGACTCCTACGACGTTTTCGTCGCCCTCGTCCACAACGTTCCGCCTTTCTGCCATGCCGCGAGGGGCGCGCTGATCGTTCTCTTCCCTGGTCCGACCGCCCCTTACATCAAGCCTACGGGCGGCGTCGACATAAAACCGGCGCTGAAGCATCCGGGACGGTATCTATATCAGAGTTGGGCGTGGGCCAGACGAATGGAAACCTACCAGGTGAAGACGGCGATTTCCGAGTTCTCACGGCAGTGGACGCAGAAGCTTTGGGGCACTGATTGTAAGATCGTTTATCCGCCTGCCGATACTGACTTCTGCCGGCAGGAAAAACGGAAAACAATTCTTAGCGTAGGCCGCTTTGCGATCGCCGGCGACGGACATGCAAAGAACCAGGAGCAGATGCTGCTTACGTTTCAGCGGCTGAGAGACAAAGGTGTTACTGATTGGGATTACGTCAGCGCCGGCGGTTTGCAAGACACACCAAGGCACAAAGCCTACTTCGAACGGTTATCGGGTCTCGCGCTGAATAGTGGTGCACGCCTGGTCGCCAATATGAACCGGCGGGAACTGAAGCAGCTTTACGAACAGTCGAGCGTGTTTTGGCATGCGGCGGGATTTGGTATCGACGAGAACACGCAGCCAATGTATACGGAACACTTCGGCATCTCGACAGCCGAAGCGATGGCCGCGGGCTGCGTGCCGGTGGTGATTAAGAAAGGTGGTCAGAAAGAAATCGTAGAGCATGGAGTCAGTGGGTTTCTGTGGGAGACATTAGAGGAACTCGAGTCATATACTCAGAGGCTTCTGGCTGACGATAAACTGCGCACGCAAATGTCAGAAGCAGCACGCGAGCGCGCGCAGATGTTTAGCCGCGAATCGTTCATCAAAAATTTCCTGGCACAAATTAACGTATGGTGATAACCGAAACTCCACTCAAGGGCGCGTTCGTCATCGAACTGGAACCTTTCAAAGACGTCCGCGGTTTCTTTGCGTGCGCCTGGTCCGACCGCGAGTTTGCCGCGTTTGGCGGCGACGCGCATTTCGTCGAGACCAACATCTCGTTCAATGAGAAAAAAGGCACGCTGCGCGGCATGCATTACCAGGCGGCGCCTCACGGACAGGCGAAGCTGGTCCGTTGCACGCGCGGCAGCATTTACGACGTGATCATCGATCTAAGGCCGGAATCGGCGACGTTCAAACAATGGTTTCCTTTGGAGATGTCGGCTGAGAATCGCTTAATGTTGTTCGTACCCGCGAAGTTTGCTCACGGTTTTCAAACGCTTGAAGATAAATCGGAAGTCACTTATCAAACCTCGGCGTATTATGCGCCCGAACACGGCCGCGGCGTGCGCTGGAACGATCCTGCTTTTAATATCTCCTGGCCTAGCAACGATCTGATCATGCTCGATCGCGATCGCCACTACGAGGACTTTGTCGCGTAAACAGTAATCAATCTATGACCAAAAGAGCTCTCATCACGGGCATTACCGGACAGGACGGCAGCTACCTCGCCGAGCACTTGCTGTCGCTCGGGTACGAAGTCCACGGCTTAATCAGACGCGTTGCGCTCGAGGATCCACAACGACGCTTCACGCGCATCACGCATCTGCTCGACAAGATCGTGCTGCATCCGGCGAGTCTCGAGAGTTATCCGTCGATCTTTCATGTGGTGAGCAAGCACAAGTTTGACGAGTGTTATCACCTGGCGGCCCAGAGTTTCGTCGCCGAGAGTTTCATGGACGGCTTCTCGACGATGAACACGAACATCAACGGCACTCACTACATGCTCGCCGCATTGCGCGAGCTGCAGCCTGAATGTCGTTTTTATTTTGCGGGCTCCAGCGAAATGTTCGGCAAAGTTCGGCAAACACCGCAGAACGAGGAAACGCCGTTTCATCCCCGTTCGCCTTACGGGATCAGTAAGGTCGCGGGCTTCGATTTGACTCGCAATTATCGCGAAGCGTACGGCATGTTTTGTTTGAGCGGAATCCTGTTCAATCATGAAGGGCCGCGACGTGGTTTCGAATTTGTAACCAGGAAAATCACGTCAAACGTCGCCCGGATCAAATTGGGTTTGAGTAATGAACTACGACTGGGAAATCTTGACGCTCAGCGCGACTGGGGACACGCCAAGGATTACGTTCGGGCGATGTACCTGATGTTGCAGCGCGACCAGCCGGACGATTACGTGATCGCTACCGGCGAGACCCACACCGTGCGCGAATTTTGCGAACTTGCCTTTGGTGAAGCAGATCTCGACTATCGCGATTACGTTCGCACGGATGAACGTTTTCTGCGACCCGCGGAAGTTGATTTGCTGGTCGGTGATGCGAGTAAAGCAAGACGCGAGTTGAAGTGGGAATCGCAGTACAGCTTTCCTGAGCTGGTGCGCGAGATGGTCCAGGCGGACTTGAAACTACAACGCGAACCGCAGCGTCTCGCAGTTAGTAATACTTGATCGATGGCCGGAGAACTCGTCAGCGTTATCATGCCGGCGTACAACGCCGAAAAGTACATCGCCGAGTCGATTCGCTCCGTTTTGGCGCAAACTTATCCGAGTTGGGAACTGATCGTAGTTGACGATGGTTCGAGCGATAACACTGGCGGCGTGGTGCGGGAGTTTGTCGCCCGAGACAGTCGTATCAAGTACATCTTTCAGGAGAATGCACGGCTCGGCAAAGCACGCAACACCGGCATCGAAAACGCGCGCGGTGAGCTGATTGCTTTTCTTGATTCCGACGACCTGTGGCTCGAGACGAAGCTCGCCGCCCAGACGCGAGCGATGAGCGAGAACGACGCGGACGTTGTTTTTAGTGATTGCTACGTTTTCAACGATGAGAACACTGCTGATGAGCGAACGAAGTTCGGCAGTTTCAGCGGCAAATTTTCGGGCAGTGAGATTCTCGATCGGCTGATTTATCAAAACCGGGTTCCCGTGCTGACTGTGTTGTTGAAAAGGGAGAGCCTCGATCGTGTGGGTTTGTTTGAAGAAGGAAAGCCTTATCATGGGCTCGAGGATTATGACCTGTGGTTGCGATTGGCGCGGGCGGGCTTCGTCTTCTACGGCATGAGCGACGCGCTGGCCAGATATCGGCGACACGCATCGGCGATGTCCTCGGTTCAGAGCAACATCTTCAAGCCGATGCTGTTGATCGTGCAACGTCACATTAATCAGAGCGGGTTGAGTGAGTCACAGAAACAGCGGCGGATCACCGGGCTCTACCGTGAGTTGATTGCCGCACTCATCGATGAGGGCAAGATCGCCGAGGCCAAACAGTTCGTGCAGGAACTGTACTCGTTCAACCAGGCCAGCATCGTGACGCGTCTGCAAAAACTGTTAATTAATCTCTGGCCCCGGCAATACAATTTCATCAGCCGCGAATGCCTGTACCGCACTGAGTGGCATTTACAACACGGCTTCAGCCGCGGCAAGAGCGCCGACTAACGACATGCAGCTTCCACTCGTAACCGTCATTATTCCGACCTTCAATCGACGCCGCTGGATCTCGATCTGCCTCGATTCCGTCAAAGCCCAAACCTATCCGAACATCGAGACCCTCGTGATCGACGACGGCTCGAGCGACGGCACTGTCGAATGGCTGCGGTCCCAACCTGAATACTCGCACGTGCGCATTCATGAACAGCCGCAGAACGGCGGCGCATCAGTCGCACGCAACGACGGCATTCGTCTCGCGCACGGCGAGTTGATCGTCTTTATCGACAGCGACGACGCGCTGCTGCCGAGTCACATTGAGACTGCGGTCAGCGTCTTTCGCGAGTTTGAAAACATCGGTCTGTTTTGCTGCGACTCAACCCTGATCGATGCGGAAGGCGCGGTCCTCTTTGACGGACGCACGTGGCACGAGACTCAAAGCGAACAACGCAAGCAATCTGTCGCAACCGGTTTCCGCAGTCTGAGTAACATCTTCGAGTTCTCGCACATCTTTCCCGGCTTCACTTTGCCGAAAGCGGTGTTTGAGAAAGTCGGGGATTTCGATCAGTCGATCTTTCCGATGGATGATTACGACTTGATGCTGCGTGTCGCGGGCGCGGGTTACAACGTTTACTACCATCACGAACCGCTCGCGCTGCGACGCGAACACAGCGGGCAATGTTCGGGCGTCGCGAATTCAGTCGACACTTGTGAGAAACAACTGCGCGCACTTCACGCGGCGTTGAAACGCAACCCGGAATTATGGACCGGACCGGCAGCAATAAAACGACGGCTGGCGTCCGCGAAATTGGAACTGGCGCTTAGTCGAATGATCGCGGGCGAACGCGCCGCCGGCCTCGGCACGCTCATCCAGGCCGTGGCCGCCGATCCGTCGCAGCTCATTCGCGTCGCGCATCTCGGCCGTGGCCGCTTACGTCGCCTGGTCGCCGCAGCCTGACATGCGCATCTGTTACCTCGCGGACGGACGCTACATTCACAGTCGCCGTTGGTTGCAATACTTCAGCAGTCACGGGCACGAAATGTTTTTGTATTCGTTCGCGCCGATGACTGAAGATCACGTGCGCGCGGTCGAGAAGACAGGCGCTAAATATCTCGGCGAACTCTCTCCGTTTCACCTGAAAAAGTTCTGGCGTACCGCCGCTCAGATCAGACGCCTGCGCAAATTCCTGCGCCGCGAAAAGATCGACGTGCTTCATTCGCACTTTGTCGGCGCGAACACGTGGTACGGCGCGTTGACGCGCTTTCATCCCAACGTGATTACCGTGATGGGCGGCGACATTCTCGGCGATGACTGGAAACCCGGACCCGACATTCGCGAACGCCGGCTGACTCCCTATGCGTTGCGCAATGCCGATCTGATTACGTGCTGGTCGCAGAAGCTGGTTAACGTTGTGCGGCGCTTTAGTGGTCCAAACACTCCCATCGAAGTGGTCCATGGCGGCGTCGACCTGCAACGCTTTTACGCGGGCACATCCAAACCGCAGTATCTGCTCGATCGGTTGAATCTGCCGCAAAACGCGCGCGTGATTCTTAGTCCGCGCTTGATGCGTCCGCTCTACAATCTCGACAAGATCGCGAAAGCGGCGGACAACGTTTGCGCCGCTGTTCCCGAAACGTATTTTGTGTTTGCAGTGCTGCCGGAGGCGAAAGACGAAGCGTATGAAGCGCAGGTTCGCGAGATCCTCTCGCGCGGCGCGGCGAAGAACAGAGTGCGATTCGTCGGCGGCATCGCGCACGATGAGATGCCCGACTTTTATCGTCTGGCGGACGTGACTGTTTCGATTCCGAGTAGCGACGGCACGCCGATGTCGGTGCTGGAGTCGATGGCTTGCGGCACGCCGGTTTTGGTCAGTCGCATTCCGAATTACGATACGCATTACATCGAAGACCGGCGCACTGTGTTGATGGTCGATCCGCAGTATGCCGGGCCGGTCGGCGCCGCGTTGATCAAGCTGTTGCAGGATCGTTCGTTGGCGGAAGGGATTGCGGCGGAAGCGAAGCGGCGAGTGGTCGCGAGCGGGTCTTACGAATCGCAGATGGCCAGGATGAACGAGCTTTATCATGAGCTCGTCGCCAAGCCAGCGGGGCGCTGAACACGTATCAATGGCTATCGTTCCTAAAAAGCTGAGAGAAGTTTTAGCGAGTCCGCCCGATCCGTTTTTGATAACTCAGCGAACGGAGCGGCGCGTGGCTGCGCTCATCGACGCCGCTGGACCAAACGCCACGATACTGAACGTCGGCGCCGGCTACACGTCGCTCGGCGAGCGCGTGGTGAACATCGATATTTTCGATTCCGGCACGACCGACGTCATTGCGTCCGGCATGGCGCTGCCGTTTCGCGACGGCTGCGCCGATCTCGTGATTCTTCAAGGCGTGCTCGAACACGTCGAAGACGCGACCGGCACGTTGGCCGAGACGTTTCGCGTTTTGAAACCCGGCGGATTGTTCTACACCGAAATGCCTTTTCTCCAGCCGTATCACGAATCACCGATCGATCTGCGGCGCAGCACAAAGAGCGGACTCGCGACGCTCTGCGCGCCGTTGATCGAGGTCGAGTCGGGCATCCACATTGGACCAGCTGCGACGTTCGCGTGGTTGTTCCGAGAATTCTGGGCGCGGTTATTGTCAGGCGGCCGGCCGTCGGTGTATGCGAAAGCCTCGAGCATCATCGGTTGGATCGTGTTCCCGCTGCGTTACGCCGACCGCTTTCTCGAAAAGATCCCGCATTTGCACACGATTGCGAGCTCGTGTTATTACCTCGGACGCAAAGCCGAACCATGATTTCCACGCGGGTCGGGAGTGTTTCCGGGTGTCCAACAAAACAATTGCACGTCGTTCATCTCATCGAGGGTCTTGGTCCGGGCGGCGCGGAACGACTGCTCTACACCAACCTCAAACATTTCGACGCGCAACAAGTTCGCAGCACCGTGATCACGGTTTATTCCGACGCGACTCATTGGCTCGAGCCGATCAAGGCGTTGGGCGTGGAGACGGTTTGCCTGGACTGCCACACACCGCGTGATATTCCGCGCGGTGTCGGCACATTGCGCGCGTGGTTGCTGGAAAACAAACCCGACGTGATTCACAGTCACTTGTGGGCGGCAAACATCATCGGACGCATTGCCGGACGTCTGACGAAGACGCCCGTGATCAGTTCGATTCACAATCCCGATCACGAAG
>DASXXL010000612.1:0-4195 GCA_036503085.1 Pyrinomonadaceae bacterium
CCATAACCAAGATGAAGCGTGACGACGCCGTCAGGCTGGCCGGGCTGGATCCAAAGCGGCGCGCGTACTTTCTGTCCGTGTTGATTCGTGATCTCGATAACAGGAACGTAATGCTCGCGGCCTTTCACCGCGCCGCCGTTATCGCCGGTGCCGGTGATCTGTTTTGCCGAGTTCGGACTCAGAATCGCGACGTTGTCCCAAGTGACTTTCGTCAGCGGCTTGGGCAATTCCTGCAGCCAGCCGTTGTTTGCGAAGCGTCCATCGTAAATCGACGGGTCGACGCGCAAGACGAGCTCAAAGCCACTCGCCGCTGATTGCGTCGCCGGTGGTTGAGACATGAAACCGTTGTTGATTGAAACGGTCTTTGTCTTTAGCGCGGTGTTGGGAATGAAGCCGTCGTGAACTGACTGGCGCCACCACGTTTCGAAATCTGTTGTTTGCTGAGTCGTCGGGACGGGCGCGGTTTGCACGGCTGCGCCTTGTTCATTCGTCGCGGAGATCTGCGTCTGCTGTTGTTGCCAGTAAGAGCGGACCACATCGTACGGACGACGATCGTATTGATCGGTAAACACGGCGAGCAGTTCGTACGGCGTCTTGCCTTCGTAGAGCGGCTCGATCAGCGGCTGAATGATCGTCACGGTGCCGTCGTAAGAACGCGCGTCGCCCCACGACTCAAGATAATGCGCGGCGGGCACGTGCCAGTGACACAACTCAGTCGTCTCGTCTTTGTACTCGCTGAGATGAACGCGCAGCTTCGCCTTCTGCAGCCGATTGAAATCGAGCTTGAGATCCGGCGGCGAGTTATGGACCGGATTGCCGCCGATGATTACCAACAGATCGACGCGTCCCGCATCGATATCAGCGACAAGCTCCTGTAGTGACGTGCGGTGGTCCACCGGGTTAACGGCCAGCGGATCGGAATAGAAAACAGTCTTGCCGACATTTCCGAGCGCATCGTTCATCGAGTGCGCCAGCGCGTGAATGATCGGCGGCTGATTGTCGCCGGCGATCACGATGCTCGCGCCGCGGTGTTGCTGAAGATCTTTGAGCAACGCGCCGATCCACGGGTACGCGCTCGCACTGCCGCCACTCGCGATCGTGCGCACGAGACCTTCAAACTCGCTCGGCTTAACTTCCCACGTGTGATCGCCCATCGCGCCGGTATTCGTCGGCGTGGTCTCGATCACGTAGAGCCGGTTCATGTCGCGATTGTTTTCGCTGATGCGACGGCGGCCCATGAACTCGCGCGCGTAACGCAGATA
Source organism: Pyrinomonadaceae bacterium (assembly GCA_036503085.1). GTDB lineage: Bacteria > Acidobacteriota > Blastocatellia > Pyrinomonadales > Pyrinomonadaceae > PSRF01. Next base: position 1,263 of record DASXXL010000612.1, read on the forward strand.
ACCCGGCTGCGCCGACAGAAAATCAGCGTCGAGCGAAAGCACACGCTGCGCGACGTCAAACTTGTAAGTGACGTGTACCGGCTGGCCAAACGCCATCATCGCGCCGCCGCGCGCGTTGTCCTGGTTGACCGGTTCCCACTGGTGCCACTTCGCCTGCGGAAACGCAGTCAACAACTCTTTCATCTGCGCGCCCAGCGACGGCGAAATGATCGTTTCCGTAAGAAAACGAAGGCCCGCGCCCTGTTTCGACTTCTGCTCGTTCGTGGCCGCCTGCATTGCACCGACGAACGCGGTCCACGGGCGAATGTCTTCACGATAAGTCAGCGTTTGCGAACGATCTGGATCGTAAAGACCGAGTATCGATGCTTGCGTGAAGATGTCGGTCGTGCTGGAGCCGCGCGGATCGCGATACGGATCTTCAGCCGGAAAATCGAGCGGACGATTGTTGGGATGGTCCGGATTGCCTTCGATCTTCGTCGGCCGTCCTTCGTTGCTGCGCACGAGGATCGGCGCCGCCGCTCCCAGCAAAGGCGCGGCAGTCGCGAAGAAGAGCGGTTTGCCGGGAAGAATTTCTTCTGGTTGCTTGACGTAAGGAACGATCTTCTCCGGTGGTTGATAAACGCAACCACTCAAACCTGCCAGAGCAAGCGACGCACCCATCAACTTCAAAAACGTGCGGCGCTCAAACGGATCGTTCCAATCCTCGGCTTGTTGCGGAAACTCACGCGCAACAAACTCACGAAACACCGGCGTGTCCGCCAGTTCTTCCAAACTTCGCCAATACTTCTTGCCAGCGCGCGGTTGCTCTTCGTCCTGTAAACGAAGAATGTGATCGCGCATTAGCTTGAAGTTTATGTGACGATCGCTATCGCTCATTTTCAATGCAACGTTACCGGTGGCAAGTGGAACAGCTCGTCAAAATCTCTTTACCCTGAATGCGGTATTCGGCTTTCAACCGCAGACCGTCTGCAAGATTCGGGTTCCGCGCCGGCCACTCCATGTTGTAGATCTCTTTTCTCGGCCGCACGTATTTCTCCGGCGCGCGATGACATTCCAAACACCACTCCATCTGCAACGGCGCTGCCTGATACATGATCGGTTGTTCGTCGACCCGTCCGTGACAAGTCGAACAACCGACGCCCTTCTTAACGTGAATGCTGTGATTGAAGTAGACGTAGTCAGGCAGATCGTGAACGCGAATCCACTCCAGCGGTTTGCCGGTGCGGAAACTCGCGCGTACCGGTTCGAGATACGGACTATCGGACCAGATCTGCTTGTGGCAGTTCATACACGTTTGAGTCGAAGGAATGCCGGCCATCGCTGCTGTTTCCACTGAATTGTGGCAGTAGCGACAGTCGATGCCGTCGTCTCCGACGTGATGTTTATGACTAAACTGGACCGGTTGTTGGCGCTCGACCCATTGCCCTGTGTTCCATCCCGAACGATTGAGTTCGACGGCAACCCAGAGAAGGGCGACAAAGATAAAAACCGCGCCGTAGATAGTAATCTTCGCTAAAGCATTAGTGCTGTGGTGGAAGATTTGTGGCATTGGAAAGCACGCACTTTATCAAATCAAGTGCGAATTTCAAATTGGGCCACAATTATGTGAGAGTTAAGTTTCTTCCGCGTCACGAGCGAGAAGGGCCACACCAATCGGCGCAGCGTCAGGTCCAAGCGTCGCGGCGACGATCTGCGTGGCGTCAAAACAAGGTTGAAAAGCACGCCGCTTTGCTTCCTGGATAATCTGATTGAGGATGAGTGGACCGGCGTCCATAACGCCGCCGCCGAGCACGATGCAATCGATATTCAGCAGGTTGATGACGCTGGCGACGCCCGTGCCGATGAATTTTCCGGTACGTTCGATCATCATCGCCGCGAAATCATCGCCTTCGCGTGCTTCGTGGGCGACGTCTTCGGCGGTGAAATTTTTGTTCAGGGCGAGACGCGATAACGAGGACGTGTTGTCGCGGTTAAGCCGTTCGCGTGCGCGCCGGACGATGCTGGGTGCGGAAGCGAGTGTTTCGAGGCAGCCGGTGTTACCACAAACGCATTGCAGTCCTTCGGTGTCGATCGTGATGTGACCGACTTCGCCCGCGAAACCGGAAGCGCCCGTCCAAAGTTTGCCGTCGAGAATGATTGCGCCGCCGATGCCGTCGCCAATCGACATGTAAAAAAGATTCCGGCTGCCGCGGCCCGCGCCGACTTTGAATTCGCCATACGCCGCGGCGTTCGCGTCGTTTTCGATCTCAACGCGCAGTCCGGTCGCGCGCATCAGGCCGCCGTGCAGATCTTCGACCATCGTCCGCGGCAAGCCGCGCGAGTCGACTACGCGGTCGGTTTGCCGGTTGACCAGGCCGGGAACTGCGACACCGATGGCTGCGACTTGTCCGAGTGCGGGCCGCAAGTCACCCGCGATCGTCGCTAACTGCGGGACGATGTTTTCAGAAGAAACATTCGCTTCGGTGCGCTCGATCACGCGGCCGTCTTCGTCAATCAACGCGGCGCGAATCTTCGCACCCGAGACGACGATGCCGATGAAGTTTTTCCTCGGAGTAGTCATATCAGCCAGCCTGGGGGTAGAATTGTGCCACAAAAACGGACAAAAGACACAAAAGTGCCACATGGAAATCAGGACCATCCTCTTACCGACCGACTTCAGCGAGTGTGGCAATTACGCGCTGTCGTACGCGGCGTCGCTGGCGCGCAGGTTTAAGGCGTCGATAATTTGTGTGAACGTGATCGAGCCGATCGTGCCGACGGTGGGTTATTCCGGCATGACCGAGCCGATGCCGATTGCGGACATCACCGAGCAACTCGAAGACTCCGCTGAACGTGAACTGCCGAAGCTCGCGGAGTGTGATGATTGCTCGGGTCTCGATGTTGAGGAGTTGGTCGTGCATGGCGAAGCGGCTTCGGAGATCGTGCGCGTCGCC
>DASXXL010000613.1:0-2199 GCA_036503085.1 Pyrinomonadaceae bacterium
GTTCTCCGTTAGATTCACCCAACGAACTGTTCCATTCCGATCGACCAGAAACTCCGCCGGCCGCGCGATGTCGTGCCCGTTCTCACCAGCGCTCGCATGAACCAGATCGTAACGACGAATCACTTCCGTGTTTGGATCCGAAAGAAACGTGAACGTGTAACCCGCCTTCTGCATCAGGTCGCGCGAGACTTCCGGCTTATCAACGCTGATCGCCACCGGACGGATACCTGCCTGATTAAACTGCGGCAAGCTTTTCTCAATACTCCGCAACTCGGAGTTGCACGAAGGTCACCACCAGCCTCGATAAAAAACCAGCAACACACCGTTCGGCGTCTTGCCGTCGATCGGATCGGACAAGAGTTGATTTAACGACACCTGCCGTCCGTTTGCGTCAGACAATGTGAACTCGGGAACCTTTTGGCCCACGTGCGGCGCGCCCGTCGAAGCCGGCAGCCAGCGCGCCGCGATGAAGACCGCGAAGATGAAGAACGCGAAAACCACCGCGCTCAACGTCGTCACGATCGAAACGACTACTTTCGAGAGTTTCGGCCGCGCCCGATCGCGCGCGAATCCGCGGCGTATACCAACCACGAGCAGGACCGCCGCCAGCAAAAACAGCAGCAGGTTGGCCCAGGGAAAATCGCGCGTCACCGGAAACTGCACGAAGAACGCGAAATAACTGAAAGCCGCGAACAACGTCAGTAAAAATCCCGCCCACAGCGGCCAATTGAATCTTCTCATTGATAAGAAATCCTGTTACTCATGTTCGCCTTCGCAACTGACCATCCAGGGAATACCGAAACGATCGACGCACATGCCGAAGCCCTTGGCCCAGAACGTTGGCGAGAACGGCATCTGCACCGAACCGCCTTCAGCGAGCTTGTTGTAAATCTCTTCTGCCTCAGATACCTCCGGGTACGACAGTGAGATCGAGAATCCTTGTGGGGCGCGATAGTGATCCGGCGGTGCGTCGGAGGCCATCAGCACATGACCGCCGACCGTGAACCGCGCGTGCATTACCTTGTCGCCCCACCCAGCCGGCATTTGGTCCTGCATGGGGCTTCCTTCAGCCTTCATCAAGCCCTCGATCTTCGCGCCGAGAATCCGCTCGTAAGTTTTGAGAGCTTCCTCGCAGTTGCCACCGAAAAACAGATACGGACTTACTTCCATGATTTCCCTCCTTTAGTTATCGACGATTACACGTGTTTCACGCCACGCTCGTACGCGACAAACGCGCAGAGCAAACCAGTTACGAACGGGATAATGGCCGCGGCGATTCCTATCCCCATAACGGTGATCACAACCGCGCCAATCATAAGGATCGTCAATCCCACCGCCGCGAGTGGCGTCAGGTTTTTACCGATGCGAAACAGACCGGGAAGCACGAGGCCGAGTCCGCCCAGCACTTCGCAGGTTCCGATGAACTTCATGAACGCATTTGAAAAGTGAATCGCGGTCGGGGGTGCCTGTGCCTGCAACTGGTCTGCGGGTATAGCGAGCTTCATGCCACCCGAAAACAGAAATTCCAGCGCCAGCAAAATCTGAATGATCCAGAGTAGTATGTTCATTTATCGTTTCCTTTTTCTTAAGTTGAGCCGGCTTATTTCTCAGGCCGGCAGTCCGGATATTTCGAGCACGGGCCGGATCTCGATGGTCCCGTATTTTGCCGCGGGCACGCGTTCCGCGATCTTCAACGCTTCGTCGAGGTTGTTGGCGTCGACCAGATAATAACCGCCGAGTTGTTCGCGAGTCTCGGCAAATGGACCATCCGTCACGAGCCGTTTGCCTTCGCGCACGCGCACGCTCGTAGCGGTCGCAGTCGGATGCAACGGGCCCGCGCCGATGTACTTGCCTTGTTCGTTCAGCTCGCGCGTTAGTTGAGCGGAGTCGGCGTAACACTGCTCGCGCTCAGCTTCGTTCATACAATTTTCATCGAGATAAACCAGCAACATGTATTTCATTTGTTTTCCCCTTCACTCGCCCCCTTCATTCGTTAGTCGAACGCGACACTCCTGAATCGACACCTTCGCGAAAATTCTTTTATTATCAAACGTGCTTCCCAACGCCAATACGGCCGTCGATCAAGTCTACCGCTCTGACTGGGGCCGCATTGTGGCCACTCTCATCCGGCAGTTCGGCGACTTCGAGCTCGCTGAAGACGCCGCGCAGGAGGCGTTTACCGCCGCCGTCGATCAGTGG
>DASXXL010000614.1:0-2003 GCA_036503085.1 Pyrinomonadaceae bacterium
CACGCATCGCGGAGTTGAACATATCGGGCTCTTCAACGGTGAGAGCTTGCAGAATATGTTCGACCGAGACGAAGTTCTGGTCACGACGCCGGGATTCGTTCAGCGCATGTTCCAAAATGCGCTGGCCACTGTCGCCAAACTTATCTTTATATGAACCTAGATCAACCATAATTCTCTCGTACGACCGTCGCTCGCAAAAGATTCCTTTTCGCCTGATTTTTGGCGACGGCACTGCTTAACTTTCAAACAACGTTGACCGATCCAACGCGTGAGTTGGATGTCGCCAGCATAAGCGCCGTTGCGTTTCGATGCAATAACTAACTGCGGCGGGAGTATTCCTGCAAATCTCCTGCCGCGAGTTACGGTCTCAACCTGTTGGAAATGTCAGAAAGTGATGTCGCTAGTAATCGTAATCATCGCCTCCTGGCATTGGTGGGGCGGGTTTCTTCTTTTCCGGTGCTTCGGTGACTGCTGCGTCCGTCGTCAATAACAGACCAGCGATCGACGCAGCGTTTTGCAGGGCGGTGCGGACAACCTTCGTCGGATCGATGATGCCGGCGGCCGACAGATCTTCATACTTGCCAGTGACGGCATTCAGTCCTTTGGTTCCCTTCAACTGTTCGACTTCACTGATAACGATTCCGCCATCGATGCCCGCGTTCTCAGCGATGCGTCGCAGCGGCTCTTGCAGCGCGCGGCGCACGATCCGCACGCCTGTCTGCACGTCGCCGTCTTGCTCGTTGTGGTTGTCGAGCACTTTCCCGGCGCGCAGCAGCGCGACGCCGCCACCGACGACGATGCCTTCCTGAGCGGCGGCTTTCGTCGCGTTGAGTGCGTCTTCGACGCGCATCTTGATCTCTTTCATCGCGGTCTCTGTCGGCGCGCCGACGCGTACTACAGCAACACCGCCGGCGAGCTTTGCGAGTCGTTCCTGAAGTTTCTCGCGATCGTAATCACCGGTCGACTCTTCGATCTGTCTGCGAATCGTGGCCACGCGGCCCTGGATCGCTTTGCTATCGCCATTGCCTTCGACAATCGTCGTCGACTCTTTATCAACGATGACGCGTTTCGCAGTGCCGAGATCGTCGAGCGTGACGCTGTCGAGTTTGATACCGAGATCTTCCGTGATCACTCTGCCGCCAGTGAGCACGGCGAGATCGTCGAGAATTGCTTTGCGGCGATCGCCGAAGGCCGGAGCTTTCACGGCGCAGACTTTGATCGTGCCGCGCAAACGGTTCACGACGAGTGTCGCGAGTGCATCGCCTTCGATGTCTTCGGCGATGATTAGCAACGCACGACCGGCGCCTGCTGTCTGTTCCAATAAAGGAATCAGATCGCGCATGGCCGAAATCTTCTTGTCGTAAAGCAGAATGTAAGGCTCTTCGAGAATCGCCTCCATGCGATTCGGATCGGTAATAAAGTAAGGAGACAGGTAGCCACGATCGAATTGCATTCCCTCGACGATGTCGAGTTCGGTTTGCAACGTCCGCGACTCTTCAACAGTGACGACGCCGTCTTTGCCCACCCGTTCCATCGCTTCGGAGATGAGCTCGCCGATGTAACGATCGTTGTTCGCAGACACGGTGGCGACGTTCGCGAGCTCTTCCTTGCTCTTGACTTTCTTCGACATGCGTTCGAGCTCGGCGACGACTTGTTCGGTCGCTTGCTGAATGCCACGTTGCAACGCCATCGGGTTCGCGCCGGCGGTCACGTTTTTCACGCCTTCGCGAAAAATGGCCTGTGCGAGCACGGTCGCGGTGGTCGTACCATCGCCGGCTTTGTCGTTGGTTTTGACGGCGACTTCACGCACCATCTGCGCGCCCATGTTTTGATACTTGTCTTCTAAATCAATTTCTTTGGCGACCGTCACGCCGTCTTTCGTGATCACTGGTGGCCCAAACTTTTTGCCGAGGACCACGTTGCGTCCCTTTGGTCCCAGCGTCACGCGCACCGCATTCGCGAGCGTGTCGACACCCTGAAGCATCGCCTTGCGTGCTTCTTCT
>DASXXL010000615.1:0-3324 GCA_036503085.1 Pyrinomonadaceae bacterium
CGACTTCACCCGCCAGAATCTGATCGACGAGCACCTCACTCGTTCCTGAAACGACGGAGATCTCCGCTGCCGGATGCTGCTTGCGCAACTCTTTCAGAATCGCCGGCAGTTGCTCCGTCAACACCATCGCCGACGCACTGCCGATGCGCAAACGACCGCGCTCGGCGCCCGCCAGTTCCGCGATCTCATCGAGCGCCGCGTCGTGCTCGCGCAGGATGTGACGCGCGCGCCGCAACAGTTGCTCGCCCGCTTCCGTCAGGATCACGTGCCGTGGCGCTCGCACAAACACGCGCGCGCCGATTTCCGACTCCAGTTGTCTGATCTGCATGCTGATCGCGGCCTGGGTCACATGCACGCGCGCCGCGCCCGCAGTGAAGGTCCCAGTCTCCGCGATGGCCACGAAGGCCCTTAGTTGGCGTATTTCCACAACAGACTCCGCATATCAAGATGGGTTATCACAATAATAAAATCTTTTAGTTTCCATTATAAGTCATCGGCTCCTAGAATGGAGCGAAAATGTTCCAACTAGTGTTTTTTGGACCAGCCGAGCCCCGATTGTGAGCAGCGAACGAAGCACAGCAGATCTCCCCGCGCCCAGACGCCTGCTTGCACAGAATTCGGTTGTGGGTGTTGATGGTGGCGGCACGAAAACGGACGCCGTCATCATGGACGCGCAGCAACGCGTGATCGGCGCGGGTTTGTCTGGACCATCGAATCCGTTGCGCGTCGGAATCGCGGGCGCGGCGGCCGCGGTGCGCGAAGCGATCGATAGCGCTTGTGCAGCGGCGAAACTGCGACGAGGCGATCTCGTTGCGGCGCAAATTGGTTTAGCGGGAGCGCGGCGGCGCGAGCTGCGCGAACGCATGCGCGAAACACTGATGCCCCTCGGCATCGGCGATATTGAAGTCGTCACTGATGCGCAAATCGCTTTATACGGCGCGACTGACGGCGCGCCCGGTCTCGTCGTGATCGCCGGCACCGGATCGATCTGCTGCGGCATCAACGCGCGCGGCAAACGTTTCTGCGCCGGCGGCTGGGGACCGATCGCCGGTGATGAAGGCGGCGGCGCCTGGCTCGCGCGACGTGCGCTGCGCGCGATCGCGTATGCGTCCGACGGCCGTGGTCCAAAGACACTGTTGACTGAACTCGCCACGGCTTACTTTCACGTTACCGATCCGGACGATCTAACTACCGCGATCTACGCGCCGACGATCACCAACGAACGACTGGCCGGCTTCGGCCGCGACGTTGTCGAGGCAGCGAAGCGCAAGGATCCGGTCGCGTTGCAAATCGTCGCTGACGGCGGCAGGGAATTGGGCTACTCGGCGGTGGCGGTGATTCGTTACTTGCAGATGGAACGCGAGCGGTTTCAGGTGGCGAACGTCGGCGGTGTGTTTCGCTCGGCTGGCGATCTGATGTGCGATCCGCTGCGCGAGGAAGTGCGGAAGGTGGCGGCGCGCGCGTATTTCGAACCACCGCATTTCGCTCCGGCCGTCGCTGCCGCTAGAATGGCGCGCGAACGCATGAACCATATCGCTCTCGCAGTCTGATCCCAGATGAGTACAGAAACCGGCGCCGCGCTTCCGATCACCGAACAAGAGAATCCCCGATCGAAGAACCTGAGTTCTCAGTCTGCGCGCGAGATCGTCGCGCTGATGAACGCGGAAGATGCGACGGTCGCGGCGGCGGTTGAGCGCGTGCTTGATGAGGTTGCGCGCGCGGTTGAAGAAACGGTGGCGAGGCTGCGGAAAGGCGGAAGGCTTTTTTATGTTGGCACGGGAACGTCGGGACGTTTGGGAGTGCTCGATGCTTCGGAGTGTCCGCCGACGTTTGGTGTTTCGCCGGAGTTGGTCCAGGGCGTGATCGCTGGCGGTTATGATGCGTGTTATCGCGCGGTCGAAGCCTCGGAGGACGATGAGAACGCCGGTGGGACTGACCTGCAGCAACGGGATTTAGCGGATAAAGACGTGGTGGTTGGGATTGCGGCTTCAGGTAAGACGCCGTATACGGTTGGGGCTGTGAAGTACGCGCGCTCGGTTGGCGCGTTCGCGGTTGCTTTGACGTGCGTGCCTGATTCGCCGATCACACGCGTGGCTGAGTTGAGTATCGTGCCGGTGGTTGGACCAGAAGTGTTGACGGGTTCGAGCAGGTTGAAAGCCGGTACGGCGCAAAAGATGGTGCTCAACATGATCTCGACTGCGACGATGGTCGGGCTTGGATATGTGAGCGGCAATCGCATGTCCAACTTGCAGGCGCGCAACACGAAGTTAAGGGAGCGCGCGGTGCGCATCGTCGCTGCGGAAACCGGCCGCAGTGAGGCAGACGCAGTAAGCGCGCTCGAAGCCAACGGTTGGAAAGTTCCTGACGCTGTCGCGTGGGTCAAAACTTCTAAATGAAAGCTCTCGATCTCATCATCATCTTCGGCTACCTGGTCGGGATCGTCCTGTTCGGCACCTGGTTTGGGCGCAAGCAGGAGACGACCAGCGACTACTTTCTCGGCGATCGATCGGTGCCGTGGTGGGCCGTTGCCTTCTCGATCGTCGCCACGGAAACTTCGACGATCACTTTCATCTCCGTTCCCGGTATCGCGTTCGCGCGCGCGGGAAACTTCCAGTTTCTGCAGCTTGTCTTCGGCTATCTGCTCGGCCGCGTCGTTATCTCAATCCTCTTTATCCCTTCTTACTTTCGCGGCGAGTTGTTGACCGTGTATCAACTCCTCGATCGACGCTTTGGCGGCAAGATCAAGATGCTGGCGGCGTCGCTGTTCGTCGTGATGCGCAACATAGCCGACGGCATTCGCCTGTTGCTAACGGCGATCGTGCTCGCGGCGGTCTACACGTCGTTTCAACCCGGCGCGAACGTTGAAGCGATCACGGTCGGCTCGATCGTGCTCATCGGCCTCGCGATGATCATCTTCACGTACTTCGGCGGGATGGAAGCGGTGATCTGGGTCGAGGTGGTCCAGCTCGGGATCTATATCGCCGGTGCTTTGGCAGCCGCGATCATTCTGGTGAATTCGATTGACGGTGGTCTATCGGCGGCGAACACGCTCGCGGAGCAGTACGGCAAGTACTCGGTGTTCGACTTCGCTTTCGATTACACGAAAACCTACACGTTCTGGTCGGGACTCATCGGCGGCTGTTTCCTGACGATGAGCACGCACGGCACCGATCAGTACCTCGTCCAGCGTTATCTCTGCACCGATCGCCCGCGTTCGGCAACGATCGCCTTACTGACGAGCGGCGCGATCGTGCTCGCGCAGTTCATCGGGTTTCTTTTCATCGGCGTGCTGCTGTTCGCGTTCTATCACCCGTTTACCGATCC
>DASXXL010000616.1:0-4921 GCA_036503085.1 Pyrinomonadaceae bacterium
CCCTTCGCGGCGCAACAGGCCGCTTTCGAAGCGGCGAAGAAAGCGCACGAAGCGGGCATGCACCAATGTGAGGTGCGTGTGAAAGGTCCGGGCGGCGGCCGTGAGTCAGCGATTCGCGCCATTGCCAACGCCGGTATTCGCGTGATCACGATCCGCGACACGACGCCGATTCCGCACAACGGTTGCAGGCCGCCAAAGCGGCGTAGAGTTTAAGGCATCGTCGATTGCCAATTGCCGCTTGTCGATTTAGAGGGCTCAGCAACGAGCAAAAATCGGCAATCGGCAATCGACAATTGGAAATAGAACAACCCAAAGGATGAAGGGTCAGTGTTCGTCAGAACACCACCTGTAAACTTTTCCGTCTAATCAGACTGGAGGCAATAACTTGGCTAGGTATAGAGAGGCAGTGTGCCGCCTTTGCCGTCGCGAAGGCGCAAAGCTTTTTTTGAAGGGCGATCGTTGTTACAAACCCGCTTGCCCAATTGAGAAACGCGGTACGCAACCGCCCGGACAGCACGGTAACTCCATGCGCCGCGGCAAAGCGCTCGTCGGCTACGGCCAGCAGTTGCGCGAGAAGCAGAAGGTCAAACGTATCTACTTCATTCTGGAAGGGCAGTTTCGCAACTACTTCGAACGCGCTGCTCGCATGAAGGGAATTACGGGTGAGAACCTTTTGTTCCTGCTCGAACGACGACTGGACAACGCCGTCTATCGCGCTGGTTTTTCCACTTCCCGCCGTCAGGCCAGGCAGTTGGTCAATCACGGTCACATTCTCGTCAACGACAAGAAGGTCGATATTCCGTCATTCCAGGTGAAGCCCGGCGACGTCATCAGTGTGCGTGAAGCCAGCAGGAAGAACGCGCACATCGAAGGCGCGTGGCAAACAGCGTCTGGTCGCGGCCGTCCGTCGTGGATTTCGGCAGATGGCGGGGGCGAGATGACCGCGCGTGTCGCGAGCATGCCCGTGCGTGACGACATCGACCGCCTGATCAACGAACAATTAATCGTCGAACTTTATAGCAAGTAATTTTAGGGACTCGAACGCTATGGCTATGGATCAAAATAATCTTTGGCAAGGATTTCAAATGCCGCGCCGGCTCGCGGCAGACGCAGAAACGCTGACCGAACGCTACGGCCGTTTTTCGGCCCAGCCTTTTGAGCGAGGCTTTGGCACCACCGTCGGCAACTCGCTGCGACGCGCGTTGCTGTCGTCGATCGAAGGCGCCGCGATTACGGCAGTGAAGATCGAAGGTGTAGAGCACGAATTCTCCTCGATCAAGGGCGTGGTGGAAGACGCCACCGACGTTATCCTGAATCTGAAACAGGTACCCTTCAAGCTGCACAGTACCGAGCCGAAGACTCTGCGTATCAACAAAGAGTCGGCCGGCGAGGTCACCGCGGCGGATATCGAGACGGATGCAGACGTCGAGATTCTCGATCCGACGGTGCACATCGCGACCGTCAGTGAAGGTGGATCGCTGCGCGTCGAGATGCGTCTGAAACGTGGCCGCGGCTACATCTCCGCCGATCGAAACTTCGATGAGGATCTTTCGCTCGGTTATATTCCGATCGACTCGGTCCATACGCCGGTCAAGAAAGTCAACTATCAGGTTGAAGCTGCGCGTTTGGGCCAGAACACTGAGTTCGACAAGCTGACCATTGAGGTATGGACAGATGGGTCGGTCAAACCCGAGGATTCGATTGGTCTCGCGGCGAAGTTGATCAAGGACCACATGTCGATCTTCATCAACTTCGAGGAAGACACCGACGACTACGCTTACACGAAGATGGAGCGCCCGCCGCTGCCGCGCAACGATCAGTTGGATCGCTCCGTCGACGAGCTTGAGCTTTCGGTCCGCTCTTACAACTGTCTCAAGAATGCCGACATTCGCACCATCCGCGACCTGGTCCAACGTACCGAGCGCGAGATGCTCGCAACCAAGAACTTCGGTAAGAAGTCGCTCAACGAGATCAAAGAGATCCTCAACGGCATGGGTCTCGACTTCGGCATGGAATTCGACGAACAAGGAAATCCGATTCCCGGCACCGGCGGTCGCGACGGCGCGGATCTTTCGGATTTCGAAGGTGATGAGGAACAGTAAGCCGTCATGCGACACTTAAAGGCACATCGCAAACTCGGCCGGACCAGCGAACATCGCCACTCGATGTTGCGCAATCTGGCGACTTCGTTAATCAACTCGCGCGACGAGCGCATCGTCACGACTTTGCCGAAAGCGAAAGAGCTGCGGCCTTTCGTCGAACGCGCTATCACTTTGTCGCGCCGCGCGCACAATCTGACGGGCGACGATGCTCAGGCGCTGCACCTGCGCCGCCAGGCGGCCGGGTTTTTCCACGCCGGTAACACGACCGTCGCTGCGCAGACCGGCAAACGCGGACAGCTTCGTCCCGAACGCACTGCTGGCGTGGCGGCCCTGCGCCGTTTGTTCAACGAGCTCGGCGAACGTTACAAAGATCGGCCCGGCGGTTACACCCGCATCTTCAAGTTAGGCCATCGCGACGGCGACGCCGCGGAGTTGGCGATTATCGAACTCGTCGATAACCCACGCGAGATCGAGGCTGCTGCGGCTGAGAAGAAGCGGAAGTCGGCCGGCAAGAAAAAGGGATCCAAAAAGGCAGCTAAGACCGAACCCACGGAAGAGACGGATACTACGGATCAGTCTGAGTAATCTGTCGCCGGTTTGAGAACGAATGGCTGCACGTAAAGAACAGAACGAAACCGCGGCGAAAGCTTCCGTCAACATGGACGAGCTACGCGAGCTGATCGCGTTGCTCCGCGATAACGGGCTGGCCGAGCTGGAGCTAGAGCGCGAAGACTTTCGCGTCCGGTTGCGCCGCGAGGGCACTCCGGTTTACGGCGACCACGGATCGGCTTTCACGCTAACCGAGATGGTCCACCCGCTGGTTGCTGGCCCTGCGCCGTCCGGTCCGGCTCCTGCGGCTGCTCCTCCAGCGCCTCCGGCAGCACACACGGAAACCGCGACCTCCGATGATCAAAACCTGCACATCATCCCGTCTCCCATAGTGGGCACGTTTTATCGCTCGCCTTCGCCGACCGCCGAGCCGTTCGTGAAGATCGGCACGAGTGTCGAGCCGCAGTCGGTGGTCTGCATCATCGAAGCCATGAAACTCATGAACGAGATTCAGGCGGAGGCCAGCGGCGAAGTGGTCAAGATTTATGTTGAGAACGGGCAGCCGGTAGAGTACGGCCAACCGCTGTTCGGCATTAAAAGTTAAGTCACAATAAGGCACAAGAAGCACAAGTATACGTTTGTGCTACTTGTGCTTTTTTGTGGCGTATTTCTTATGGCGTTTAACCCGCGCAAGTTCAAAAAGATTCTGATCGCCAACCGCGGCGAGATCGCCTGCCGCATCATCTGGACCTGCAAGGAAATGGGAATCAAGACGGTCGCCGTTCATAGCGACGTCGATCGCGATTCACTGCACGTCCGTTTCGCCGACGAAGCCGCCTGCATTGGACCAGCCCCGTCGGCGCAAAGTTATCTCAACATTCCGGCCATCATCAGCACCGCCGAGATCTTCAACGTCGACGCGATTCATCCGGGTTACGGCTTTCTTGCTGAGTCGCCGTACTTCGCCGAGATCTGCGAGGCGTGCAACATCAAGTTCATTGGCCCATCAGCGAACGTGATTCGCATGATGGGCGACAAGATCGAAGCGCGCCGCGTGATGCATGAGGCGGGTTTGCCGGTCGTGCCGGGCAGTCCTGACGCCGTCACTTCCGAAGAAGAAGGCTTGAAACTCGCGCGTGAGATCGGTTTTCCGTTGATCGTGAAAGCTTCGGCTGGCGGCGGTGGACGCGGCATGCGTATCGTGCGTTCCGAAGGAGAACTTGGCAAAGCGCTGGAAATGGCCTCGACGGAAGCGGCGGCCGCTTTCAACGACGGTAGCGTTTATATCGAACGCTACATCGAGCAGCCGCGGCACATCGAGATCCAGGTACTCGCGGACGAGTTCGGCGAGTGTATTCACCTCGGTGAGCGCGAGTGTTCCATTCAACGTCGTCATCAGAAGTTGATGGAAGAAGCGCCTTCGACGGTGTTGACGCCGGAGCTGCGCGAGAAGATGGGCGGCGCGGCGGTCGCGGCGTGCAAGAAGCTTGGTTATGCGAGCGCCGGCACGGTTGAGTTTCTGCTCGACGCGCAGAACAACTTCTACTTCATGGAGATGAACACGCGCATCCAGGTCGAGCATCCGGTCACTGAGATGGTGACGCTCGCGGACATCGTGCGCAATCAGATCCGGATCGCGGAAGGCGAGCCGCTCGGCTACACGCAGGACGACCTTTTGATCGTCGGCCACGCGATCGAATGCCGCATCAATGCCGAGGATCCCGAGAAGTTTGCGCCGTCGCCGGGAACGATCACGGCGTTCAATTTGCCTGGCGGTCCTGGCGTGCGCGTCGACACGTTTGTCTATTCGGGTTACCGCGTGTCGCCGTTCTACGACTCGCTGATCGCGAAGGTCATCGTACACGCGCGGACGCGCGAGCTCGCAATTGCGCGGATGAAGCGGGCGCTGGACGTGATGGTGGTCGAAGGCATCAAGACGACGATACCGCTGCACCAGAAGATCATGGACGACCCGAAGTTCCGCAAGGGCGAGATCGATACTAACTTCATGGAGTATTTTCTGACGAAAAACGGTCGGAAGGTCGAAACCGCCGCTCGGGGCTAGCCGGGACCGCAGGCGTCTCGCCTGCACTGTTGGGTAGGACGTGTTGAGTGACAGCAGGCGAGACGCCTGCGGTCTCACGGTGGTTGAGGTTTTTTAAGGGGTTCCCTATAATATCCGACTTTTCTATGACGACTTGGCTCGTCTGAGAGGTAAACAAACGATGTCACACGCAATTATCAGAGCCGGCGGTAAACAATTCCTGGTC